>JBDNCP010000137.1:0-12654 GCA_046719575.1 Cyanobacteriota bacterium | reverse complement strand
TCGCCTTGATCACCGCCAGCACCGGGCCAAAGATTTCCTCCTGGGCGATCTTGGCGTTGGGCGACACGTTGGTAAAGATCGTGGGGCCGACGAAATAGCCGTGATCGGGTGCAGACATTTCCAGCGCCAGCGTCGCTTCCTCCTTACCCTTTTCGATGTAGGCTTTGATCCGATTTTGCGCCTGCGCGTCGATCACGGGGCCGACCTTAGTATTGGGCGATTCTGCGATGCCGACGTGTAGTGACTTTGTCGCTTCAATGAGCCGATTTACGAACGCATCGTAGATGGGTTCCAGCACGATGACGCGAGAGCAGGCGGAACACTTTTGACCGCTATAGCCGAATGCAGAATAGACGACACCTTGCACCGCTTGATCCAGATCTGCGCTTTCATCGACGATGATGGCATTCTTGCCGCCCATCTCAGCAATCACGCGTTTGAGATGGCGCTGGCCTGGTTGCAGGATGGCTGCGTCTGCATAGATGCGACAGCCAACTTCCTGCGACCCCGTAAACGTGATCATGTGAACGTCGGGATGTTTGACCATGTGTGCGCCCACGGTTGATCCTTTGCTGGGAACGTATTGGAACACGCCAGCCGGAACGCCGGCATCAATCAAAATTTCCGTTAGTTTAGCTGCGATCACGGATGAGGTTTCGGCAGGCTTGAGCAACGTGCAGTTGCCCGCAACGAGGGAGGCAACCGTCATGCCCGTGGGAATGGCCAGCGGAAAGTTCCACGGCGAAATGATCAGCGAAATGCCGCGCGGCTGATAGTGGTAGCGGTTGGTTTCGCCCACCACATCGTAATTCACGCCTGCATCCAGCCGTTCCATCTCGTCTGCATAGAAGCGGCAAAAGTCGATCGCCTCCGACACTTCTGGGTCTGCTTGTCCCAGCACCTTGCCCGTTTCCAGCACCATCCAAGCGCAGAGTTCGGCGCGGCGCTGCTCCATCAGATTCGCAGCACGGCGCAGGATAGCGGCGCGTTCCGTCGCAGGCGTATTCTTCCAGGCGGGGAAGGCGGCTTTGGCAGCGGCGATCGCCCCATCTGCCTGCTCGATACTCAACAGCCCCACCTTGCCCACCACCTCCGACGGGTTCGACGGGTTCACCGACTCGATGATGTCTAGCGTATTCACCCGCTGTCCATTCACCAGCGGTAGGTAGGTTTGCCCCAACTGCTGACGCACGGTTTGGATGGCAGCCAGAGCGCGATCGCGCTTTTCGGCAATTGAGAAATCGGTGTCGGGCGCGTTGGTGAAAGGGCGTTGGGATGTTGGCGGGTTGGCGGGTTGGCGAGAAGCAGCATCATGAACCCCTGACTCTTGATCCCTCATTTGCGGCACAGCCAGCAACTCCTCCACCGGGCGTTCCTCCAAGTTTTGGCGCAGGAAGGAGGTGTTTGCCGTATTCTCCAGCAGGCGGCGGATCAGGTAGGCCATGCCGGGAATCAGGTCGCCGTAGGGACAGTAGACGCGGACGCGGTAGCCCTGGTTCACCATCGCCTTAGCCAGCTTGTCGCCCATGCCGTAGAGGACTTGGAATTCGATGCGGCGGCGGGGAATGTTGAGTTCCTGGGCGATCGCCATCGCGTAGGCCTGCGATCGCACGTTGTGGCTACCGATGGCGGCGTAGAGATACTGGTGATTTTCCAGCAGCAGGCGCGTTAGTTTCTCAAAATTGGCATCGGTCGATTCCTTGTGCTGAAACACGGGCACATCCCATCCACGCTGGGCGGCTTTGATGGTTTCCTGATCCCAATAGGCCCCTTTCACCAGGCGAATGGTAATCGGCGTGCCGCGTTCTTTTGCCCAGTCGATCAGCCCCTTCAGGTCTGCTTCCGTGTCTTTTAGATATGCCTGGAGCGTCACGCCGATGTCGCTGCGGCTGCGAAACTCTTCTTCCATCAAGATCTGCTTGAGGATGGAAATTGTCAGGTCTTTGTAGGCGTATTGCTCCATGTCAAAGTGGACGGCGGCTCCGAGTTCTTTGGCACGGCGCAGCAGGGTACGAGCGCGATCGCTCACCTGCTCCTGGCTACCCTTCGCGTCCAGCGGGTCAAACTGCGAATAAAACGCCGTCAGCTTTACCGACACCTGCACCTTGGGCAGGGCTTCGCCGTCGGCTTCATCGATCTGCGGAATGGTCGGCCAGGATTTGGACGCAGCCGTGAGTTCCTCCATCAGTTCCAAATAGCGATCGAGATAAGACTGCGCCTCCACTTCCGTAATCACCGCCTCGCCCAGCAGGTCTACGGTAAAGCACAGTTTCTCTTTGCGAAGCTGCTCCAGGGTTTTAATTACCTGCCGAACTGTTTCGCCAGCGATATACTTGTGCGCCAGGGTTTCCACTGCTGTCGAAACCGTCGTGGCGGCCACCTGACCCGGCATCGAGTCGGGGCTGGCAAAGTTCAGCATTCCCTTCAGCGCGGCGGGCAGTTCCACATTTTCTTTGCTGAGATATTCCTGGAGGTGGCGGGCAATCTCGGCCTTGCTTTGCAGAGCAGGCAGCGCATCGATGAAGTGAAACAGTTGCACTCGCAGTCCGGGGTTGCCCATTGTCCAGCCCAGCAGCTTTTCGCTCATATTCATCTGGTCGCGCATCTGAGCGAAGAAGGAGCGGTTTTCGCGCGTAGCGCTGAGCAGTTGGCGGGCGATCGCCTGGGTCTTGGTTTCGTATTGGGTTTGGGCAATATTGCTTACCACAGGTAAACACTCCTAGTGAATTGAGAGGTGAGGTTTCGTTGAGGGCTTTGGAGGTGGCTATGCTTCCATTGTCTGATCTAGGGATCAAACCGAGGGAGGGCCTTAAATTAAGGTAACGACTTTGGGGCAGGTCGAACGCAGATTCAATCGGAATCCCTGTTGATTTCGTCAGGTAACGTTCAAAAGTGCTGGCGGAAAAACTGGGGGCGATCGCCTTCCCATCTGCTCCGGCTGCCTTTATGGTTAGACTTGGGTGCATCGTAGCCAAACACACAATTTCCCTCGTGTCGAACCTCCTAACCTGGCAATCAATAGGTTTTTTAAATCACGCACAGGGTTGATCAAACCAGAGGTGAGTTTTGGAACAGCACTATCCCGTCATTGTGGTGGGGGGCGGCCAGGCTGGATTGTCTATGAGCTATTGCCTGAAGCAGCGCGGCATCGCCCATCTGGTATTTGAAAAACACAAAATCGGGCATTCCTGGCGGGAATATCGCTGGGACTCGTTTTGCCTGGTGACTCCCAACTGGCAGTGTCAGCTACCGGGCTTTCCCTACGCGGGCGATGATCCGCATGGCTTTATGCTCAAGGACGACATCGTGCGATATATCGAAGCCTACGCCGCCGCGTTCGACCCGCCTGTGCTAGAAGGCGTAGAGGTGCGTCAACTGCGGAAAGCGGGCGATCGCTTCTCGATTAGCACTACCAGCGGCGACTACACCGCCGATCAGGTTGTGGTGGCCACGGGCGGCTATCACAAGCCCAAAATTCCGGCGATCGCCCAACGCTTGCCCGCCCACATTCAGCAACTCCACTCTTCGCAATATCGCAATTCCGAACAGCTCCCCGATGGCGCGGTGCTGGTGGTGGGCACGGGGCAGTCGGGCTGCCAGATTGCCGAAGACCTACACCTGGCTGGGCGAAAGGTTCACCTCTGCGTGGGCGGTGCGCCGCGATCGCCCCGTCGCTATCGCGGCAAAGACGTGGTGGACTGGCTGCATGAAATGGGCTACTACGACCTGCCCGTCGATCAGCATCCCCAAAAAGAAGCGGTGCGCCACAAGGCAAATCACTACGTCACCGGGCGCGATGGCGGCCGCGAAATCGACCTGCGCCAATTTGCACTGGAGGGAATGCAGCTACACGGACGATTGAAGGACGTGGACGTGGGCGTTCGCGGCACGTTTCCCAAGGGAAGTTGCCAACTGACCTTCTGGGACGACCTCAAGCAAAACCTCGACCACGCCGACGAGGTAGCCGAAAGCATCAAGAAAACCATCGACGGCTACATCGAGAAAAACGGCATCGATGCGCCCGTTGATCCACCCTTTCGCCCCGTCTGGGAACCAAGCGACGAACCCAAGGCGATCGATCTCGACGCAGAAAATATCACGTCCGTCATCTGGTGTACGGGCTACCTATCCGACTTTAGCTGGGTTGAGATTCCCATCTTCGATGGCAAGGGCTATCCGGGACACGAACGGGGCATCGTCCTAGGGGCGCGAGGATTGTATTTCTTGGGACTTCCGTGGCTATACACCTGGGGGTCGGGTCGCTTTTCTGGCATAGCCCGCGATGCCCAATATCTAGCAGAACATATTCTCTCTCGCTATAAGATGACGCAAGCCAGCCCACCGAGCTATATGAACGTGGCGGCGTTCGGCTCTTGAGTTTAGGGGGTTCAGTTTAGGGGTTGGTGAAGAATCTCTCCCCATCCCTGATCGGCAGTCCAGTCCCCTGTCTAAATCGATAGGTGCTGTCGCAAAAGTAAATAAATCCTGCCAACAAATTTCTTCGCACTACCTGTATAGATAGTTCTCGATGCTTTGTATGAAGAGATACAAACCACTTTCGCCGAAACCCCGTAACGTTGCAAGGCAAGTGCCTGTTTGGTAGCAAAGTTTTGAGTCAATTGTTCAGCAGTAGCTTAAATAGCTCAGCAGTAATGGCTCAGCAGTGGGGCGATCGCCGATGGGTTCCTGCATTGGGCGAGTGTAAAGTCCTCACGATTTTTCTAAGCTACAGCGGCCCACTCAACCGTGCCCTAGACTGTCATGGATATCCATGAGTATCTGAGATTGTGTCGCACGCTGCTATAGCCAGCCTTTCGCTGTTTTCAAGGAGGAACGTATGCCCGAAGTTACCACACCTGCCCATCAGCCGGGTGATTATTTTGTTGATTTTGAAGAAAAAGTATTTCCCGATGTCAAAGCTGATCCGGGAGAAAAAGCACTCGTTACCTTCCACACGGTCGCCTTTGAAGGCTCGATCGGTCTGGTGAACCTGCTGCAAGCGCTGCGGCTCCAGCGCAAGGGCTTTGAAACCTCTGTTTTGCTCTATGGGCCAGGCGTGACGCTGGGCATCCAGCGCGGCTTTCCAAAAATTGGCGACGAAGCGTTCCCCGGTCATCAAAATTTCAACAACCAGCTCAGCAAGTTTATGGCGGAAGGCGGTAAGGTCTACGCCTGCCGATTTGCGCTCCAGGCGTTGTATGGACATGGCGAACCGTCGCTGATTCCGGGCATCCGCCCCATCAGCCCGCTTGACGTACTGGACTTGATCTTGCTGCACCGCAAGGACGGAGCGTTCATTCTGGATACTTGGACGCTGTAGCTTCGCAGCTTGGAGTTAGGGTTCAGGCTGGATTGGGTAAATTAAGGTCGCAACGCGCTCCCGGCAACCTGAACCCCTGAAACCTGATTCTGGTTCTTCTACAGACTCCACCGAGCTTTCTGGTTCCCTCTTCTCAAAGGGGGGCAAGCGGGAACCAGATTGGCTGCTTTGGGGCGATCGCCCTCAAAGCGGCGTTTCATCTTCATTCGCAGGAGCAACCTCCGGGTGGAACCCCGATCCCCTGCCGAAAGGTTTCTAGGGTTTGCAGGGTTGGGGTCAAAGGCAGTTTCAAAGATGGCGCGGGGCATCGCTCAGTTGCGATCGCTCAGTCGCGTCGGGTTTTGGGTGGGAAGGTTCCGTAATGCAGATTGCACGCTGATTGACTTTTTGCAGCGCTTATACGCTTATATCTTACTTGCAGCTAGAGGCGAGGTAAACGGCGATGGATTATTCCTGCACGGTTCGAGCGGCGGCCATACAAATCAGTCCGGTTTTGTATAGTCGGGACAGCACGACGGAAAAGGTATTGCAGGCGATCGCCCAGGCCGCCGATGCGGGCGCACAACTCGTCGTATTCCCCGAAACCTTGGTGCCATATTACCCCTACTTTTCCTTTGTGCAGCCGCCTGTGCTGATGGGCAAAGAACACATGCGGCTATATGAGGAAGCCGTCGTCGTGCCTGGCCCGGTGACGGATGCCGTCAGCCGCGCCGCCCGCTCCTATGGCATGGTGGTGGTGCTGGGGGTTAACGAGCGCGACGCAGGTTCACTTTACAATACGCAGTTGGTGTTTGATGCAGACGGAACGCTGCTGCTGAAGCGCCGCAAGATCACGCCCACCTATCACGAGCGGATGGTGTGGGGACAGGGCGACGGCGCAGGTCTGCAAGTGCTAGAGACGGCGGTGGGTCGCCTAGGGGTGCTGGCCTGCTGGGAACATTACAATCCCCTGGCAAGGTATACCCTAATGGCACAGCATGAACAGATTCACTGCGCCCAGTTTCCCGGCTCGATGGTGGGGCAAATTTTTGCCGACCAGATGGAGGTGACGATTCGCCACCACGCGCTGGAGGCGGGCTGCTTTGTGGTGAACGCCACAGGCTGGCTGTCGCCAGATCAGATCGCCCAGATCACGCCCGATGAAAAGCTGCAAAAGGTGCTGACGGGCGGCTGCTACACGGCAATCATCAGTCCCGAAGGCGTGCCGCTGTGTGCGCCGATTACCGAGGGCGAAGGGATGGCGATCGCCGATTTGGACTTTTCACTCATCACCAAGCGCAAGCGCATGATGGACTCGGTGGGACATTACGCTCGCCCCGACCTATTGCAACTCCATCTCAACACTAGCGCTTGGTCAGTCATGCAGGACAATCGCAGCGCAGCATCGGGGCTGCCCGAACCGCTGTCTGCCAAGGCTGGCTCTTTCACGACGAACCATAGGATTCATGAACAAACAGCAGTTGATTACGGCGCTTCAGTCTCAGGGTCTGAAGCTGGTTGAAGACCGAGTCGGGGCATCGGGACGCAAGGGCGGTGCAGGCCCGTCGGATCACAAAGCGGTGACGGTGGAAGGCACGACGGTCATGGTGCCTGTGTTCACGGATACCGCAGCGCGATCGCCCTTTTCAGTGACTCTGGATGATGTCGCCGAATCACCCATGCTGCGTGTCGATGGCGAGGCGATCGCCCCGCTGCATTTTCCCCAACAGCCCAAGTTTTATGGGCTATCCACCGCCGACGGCATTCCCTATTGGAAAATCGCGCTGCTGCATAGCCACGACGTGCTGGCAACAACGGTGCTGCAAACCTGTCGCCGCTATCGAGACGAATCCACCGTTTGCCAGTTTTGCGCCATCGAGAAATCGCTAGATGCCGGACGCACCATTGCTCGCAAAACGCCCGCCCAGCTTGCGGAAGTGGCGGAAGCGGCCGTGCGGCTGGATGGCGTAAAGCACATGGTGATGACCACAGGCACCCCCAACACGGGCGATCGCGGCGCAGCTTACTTGGCGGAGTGTGCGCGGGCGGTAAAACAGCGCGTGGATTTACCAATTCAAGTGCAGTGCGAACCGCCCGACGACTTCGCCTGGTTTGCCAAACTCAAGAATGCGGGGGTAGATAGCCTGGGAATGCACCTGGAGGCAATTACACCAGAAGTCCGCGCCCGCATCATGCCCGGTAAAGCCGAAGTGCCTGTGGACTATTACTTTCAGGCGTTTGAAGCAGCCGTGAAAGTCTTTGGCCGTGGGCAGGTCAGCACCTATCTGCTAGCGGGATTGGGCGACACGCTGGAAGCGATTGTGGACGGGTGCGATCGCCTCATTCAACTGGGCGTGTATCCGTTTGTGGTTCCGTTCGTCCCGATTACCGGAACGCCGCTGGCTCAACATCCCGCCCCCAGCAGCGAATTTATGCTGTCCATCTATCAACAAGTCGGCACACTCCTCCGGCAAGCCGGAATGTCTTCCCGCGACATGAAAGCCGGATGCGGCAAGTGCGGCGCTTGTTCAGCCTTATCTACTTTCGAGTAAGGACAAAGCTCCGTAGCGTGTGTTAGGCGCAGCCGTAACGCACCATGTCTAAAAAAAATCATGCTTTACGCTATCACTAACGCATCCTACAAAACGCAGACCAGCACACAATATGGAAGGAAATCAGTATCGCTTTGAGTTGGCTCGTTCGCTCGATGAAGTGAACCAATATTTCAATCTACGCCGAATGATCTTTTGCACAGAGCAGGGATTATTTCAAGACAGCGATGTGGATGAGATCGATGACATCGCCTATCCCATCATTGCGATTGAGAATGCCACGGATCGCATCGTTGGCATCGTCCGCATTTACGAATCAGAACCGGGGCTGTGGTATGGCGGACGGCTGGGCACTCACCCCGACTATCGGCGCGGCTGGCAGATTGGCAAAGGGCTAATTTACAAAGCCGTGACCACGGCCCACACCTGGGGTTGCCATCAATTCTTGGCAACGGTGCAGTTGCAAAACGTGCGCTTCTTTCAGCGCTTGCACTGGGAAACCCTGGAGGAGATCACCTTGCGCGATCGCCCCCACCACCTGATGGAAGCTGACCTGAACTATTACCCAGCCGGAACCGAGATGCGTCCCGCTATCCCCTACAATATGGTGCAGTACGAGCGGGCGAGCTAGGTGCGTGAGCAAGGCAGGACAATTTCAAACGCTAATCAAAAAACTTCGGGCATCGCTGGGCCTTTTGCACAAACAAGACATCCAGGCGATCGCCCATTCACTGCTGCCCGATGCGTCCGGCATTCTGCTGGGCGACGACTGCGCCGCCATTCCCGATGGCGATGGCTATTTGCTGTTGGCAGCGGAGGGCATGATGCCGTTTTTTGTAGAGAACGATCCGTGGTTTGCGGGCTGGTCTGCCGTCATGGTGAACGTCAGCGATGTGTATTCGATGGGCGGCCGCCCGATCGCCGTAGTAGACACTCTGTGGAGCCAGTCTGCCGAGCGCAGCCAGCCGCTAATCGACGGCATGAAAGCCGCTGCTGCCGTCTATCAAGTTCCCATCGTCGGCGGACACACCAACTGCCACAGTATTTACGACGCGCTGAGCGTGGCGATTTTGGGGCGGGCTAGGCGGCTCCTGAGCAGTTTCTCGGCACGACCGGGCGATCGCCTGCTGATGGTGGTCGATTTTCGCGGCAAAGCGCACCCCCGCTATCCTTTCTGGAATGCCAGCACCGATGCTGACCCTGCCCGCCTCCGTGCCGATCTGGAGCTACTGCCCCAGCTTGCCGAATCGGGACTGTGCGATACTACCAAGGACATCAGCAACGGTGGCGTAATTGGTACGACGCTCATGCTGCTGGAAACTTCTGGCTGCGGCGCGGTGATTGATCTGGATGCCGTGACTCCACCGCCTGACATCGCGCTGGACTGGTGGCTGACTTGCTTTCCTAGCTACGGTTTCTTACTCAGCGTGCGCCCTGAGCGCGTGGAAGATGTGCGGAGGCATTTTGGCGATCGCCATCTCACCTGTCAAACCATTGGCGAAATCCAGCCCACAACCCAACTCGTCTTGCGTTCTCAGGGCGAATCGGTTGTGTTTTGGGATTTTGCCAAACAGTCGCTAACCGGATTTTCGCCCGCATGATCAACCCCGATCGTCCACTCCGCATTGCGCTATTCACCTATTCCACAAAGCCCAGAGGCAGCGTCATCCATACGCTAGAGCTTGCAGAAGCACTGCACCATCAGGGGCATTTTGTTTGTGTGTATGCGCTGGATAAAGACAGTCAGGGGTTTGATCGCGATTTATCCTGTTCGCATTATCTTATTCCGTCGCTGCCTGTGCAGGGAGATGTGGATAGTCTCATTCGTCAGCGCATTCAAGAAGTTGTGAATTTCTTGGATGATGAACATCTTCAGGATCATCTTTGCGAGATTTATCATGCACAAGATTGCATAACCGCAAATGCGCTAATTCTCTTGCGAGATCAGGGAAAAATCCCATCCGTCGTGCGAACTATTCATCATGTTGAGTTATACAACAGTCCATACCTGCGAGAGTGTCAGGATCGATCGATCTACCAGCCAGATCTGTGCCTGTGTGTGAGTCAACACTGGCAGGAAGAAGTGCAGCGGCAGTACCAGATTGTTCCCCATCGTGTGCTAAATGGCGTGAATGGCGATCGCTTTTCCGCCACATCTACAGCCCACAAAACCCAGCTAAAGCAAACCTTTGGGCTACATGGCTCCCCAGTTTATCTGACCGTTGGTGGCATCGAACCCCGCAAGAACTCCATCACCTTACTCAAAGCTTTTGCTCAGGTCTTAGCTGATCAGCCCCAAGCGCAACTTGTGATTGCAGGCGGCGCAACGCTGTTTGACTATCAAGCGTATCGAGATGAATTCTTTACGCTGGTGCAGGAGTTGAATATTGAGATCGGGCGATCGCTCATCTTACCTGGTGTTATTTCTGACGAAGATCTGCCCGCGCTCTATCGCAGCGCCGATGTGTTTGTGTTTCCTTCTACCAAAGAAGGCTGGGGGCTGGTGGTGCTGGAGGCGATCGCCTCTGGGCTGCCTGTTCTCACGGCCAACCGCCCGCCCTTTACAGAATTTCTCACCGCTGAGCAGGCGATCCTGGTTGACCCAGACGATGCAGGGGCGATCGCCCAGGGGATGTTCCAACTCAGCCAACCCGCTGTGGCTCAGCGCCTTGTCCAAACGAGCCAGCCCATTCTCCAGCACTATACCTGGGAACGCTCGGCTCGTCTGCATACGGCAGCTTACCAAAAGCTTCTCTATAAAGAACCTCTATAAAGAACTTCTATAAAGAACCGTAGTCTCAAGAGCGCCGTTTTCGAGAGGAGGACGTGCGTCGTCGCCCTTTTCTGGATTTCGAGGTCTTGGGCAAAAACGCTCGCCAGCCCTGTGTTTTGAACCGTTTGCTGCTGGATACTAAATAGTCGGCAGTGTAGTGACTCAGCGCCCCCAACTCCAGACCACCACAAAAGGTTAACCAAGCCCAGGCGTGTCTTTGGAGCGATCGCCCCATTACGCCACCAATGTCGCCCCACGTCCAGCCAAGCTGCCAGATTTGATTTAGCAGCGCCAGCCCCAAAAAACTGGCAGCCCCCACCCACGCCAGCAGGTATAGAATCCGCACGACTGTTCCGGTGATGGGCGCATGAGATAAGGGCGATCGATGCTTCAGGCTGCCCCGATAAGGAATCCAAATCCATCGAAACCAGCCCCACCGCTTGAAATGCACCGAATGAATGTCTAAATCGGGCCCAAACAGTAGCCCGCCCACCAAAAAACCCGCACACAAAATCAGCGTTAGGCTGCTGCTGCGCGTCAGTCCCAGCGTCAGTCCGCCCACCACAGGCAATGTCCAGAGGGTAATACGATCGTGTGTGCGACCCGACGGCATGGCTTCCGGTAGAGATGCAGAACAGAAATACTGTCATGAATCCTATCAGGTGTCACCAACTCTGCTACAATTACTTTTGGTGTTTGATAGAGACGTTGCTGAGAAGCTTCGTCACGTATCGGGCGGTTAGCTCAGTTGGTAGAGCGCCTGCCTTACAAGCAGGATGTCACTGGTTCGAGTCCAGTACCGCCCATGACCTATGGATAGGTTGGCACATCCCCGATCGGGGGAGGAAAGCATTAGCTTTCAGACAGCCCGTCGCAATCGCCTAAAACTATGCTTGGTCATAAAGGCGAACTAGTGCCGCTGCATTTTCGCAGTGCTGTATCGCTAGCTCCTGGGGTTTCAGGATTTGTACATGATGCATAAAGCGATTTAGCCATCGCAGAAACTCGTTGAGCGATCGCTCTGGAAGTTCGATCTGGTAGTCTAGACAGGGGCGATCGCCCTGCTGGCTTTTTCGCATTTTTTGGCGGGGGTGTCGTCGTACACCTTCTTGTATAAAGGTCATCACAGGCTCATAAAACCTGACCTTGACTTGTGTTAAAACTAATTCACCATTACGTTCCTGCTTCTGTTCTTTTGGGTTGCCGAGGTACAGTCCCCAGCCTTGATTCAGAAGCTTTTCGGCAACCTTCAAGCTTTCGCGCTGGCGGCTGCTGCCGCGGGGTGGATGGGGAAGTAGTTTGAAAGAATCACTGAGCCGATCCATCCGCTCGATTTCTAGATGCCCAGTGCTAAAATCCTCAAACAACAGATACCAGGCAACTTCAGAGTAAATTAGCTGTAGCGGATAAACGTTTAGATGTCCTACCTTAGCCGTTCCAAATGGATTGCTGATCCGAAAAATCTCAACAGCTTGCCCAGCCGTAATCGCTTCTTCAAGCTGGTCTAAGTGAAAAAACAGCGTGCGCCGAGAATGCCCCTTGTGCAGCATTTCATCCGGATCGGTATAGACGATTGGTTGATTGCGCTGGCTGCGAACTGGATACAGCATTTGCCCGTCGGCTGATAAATCTAGTCCGCGCAGCTTGCGCTCGATTTGCTCGTAGATCCGTCGGGCTTGCGGATCGCCTAATTGCTGCGCTTGGGTGGCTAAGGCCTGGATAGCCAAACGCAGTTCGGGCTTGGTCATTAAGCCTGTGCCCAGATAATAGCCAGAGCGGTGCTTGCGGCGATCCAAGATGCCGTATTCTCGCAGGGTTTGCAAGTCCTTGCGGAGGGTGTGTACAGAATAGTTGGGAAGATTGAGATGGAGCGTGAGGGCGATCGCCTGCATCTTGGACAGGATTTCAATTATTCCGTCTTGTCCGTCGCTGGTTGCCCCAACGCCAGGATACTGAACTAGTGTCGCCAGAAGCAGCATCAGCCGCTCAAAGGCAGGCCGGTCAGCATAGGGGTGGAGAGCAGGTTTCGA
>JBDNCP010000136.1:0-12698 GCA_046719575.1 Cyanobacteriota bacterium | reverse complement strand
CTACGTTCAATCGGGCGATCGCCACATTCTTGGATGGCTAGATCGGCTGAGTTGCACGATTGATTAACAAACCTGATCGGTGTAAACCGAGGATAAGATTAGATGCCGAAGTCTACTCGACGGTCATGACTTGAGAATCGTGGATTGACTGGATAAACTGTGAAGGCGATTCCGTCTGGTGCGATTAGCAATTTTTTTGAATCAATTCCGAATTAGGGATTGATTTTCTAAATCTGTTATATACTGATAACTCAAAACAAGTAACTTGAGCGGAATTTCAAGCCCGTTGGGTAAGTGCTTAGATTATTAATTTATGCTTAAGCCTTATCGCGGTCGGGTTAATAGGTATACTCTTGCCTGAGTGTATAAAATCTCGATTTGAAATCTCCACTCAATGCTAGAGTTTACCGTTAGAGTTTGCCCTGGCGTGAAGGTCAGATGTGATTGTCCAAAATTAACCCAATTAACGTTATGTGATGGAGCGTGACCTGTGAGCATCTTTTCTAAGCTGCGTGACTTTGTGGGACTGAATGATCCCGCCGATTATGAATATGAGTATGACGAAATGGACGGTCAGGAATATCAAAATCTCTATCAAGAAGAGAACGTCCAGCCGATGGTCGAAGAAGAACCGCGCCGCCGCCGGATGCGCGATCGCCCGCTAATGACCACAGATGTTGGCTCCGGCATGGGCAATGTCATTGGAATGCCCGGTGTAAGCGGCATGTCTGAAGTCGTCGTGATGGAACCCCGCACCTTTGAAGAAATGCCCCAGGCAATCCGCGCCCTGCGGGAGCGCAAGTCGGTCGTGCTAAACCTGACCATCATGGACCCTGACCAGGCTCAGCGAGCAGTGGATTTTTTGGCGGGCGGCACCTACGCCATCGACGGCCACCAAGAGCGCATTGGCGAGAGCATTTTCCTGTTTACGCCCAACTGCGTCCAGGTCAGCACCCAACTCAACCCACCTGCCGATATGCCGCTCCAGCAGCCGATGCGTCCCGGTCGCCCGATGACTTCCCCTGCACCCACCTGGGGCGCAGACCCACAGGCCCGCATGGCTTAAGTTTCAGAGGTCGCACTCGCAATCTCCCCCTTTTGGCTGCTGTTTAACGGCTGCTGATCCAGCAGTTTTCAAGCCAGGCTAAAGGGGGTTTTGTGCTGTCTAAGTTTTGTACTGGTTTCCCAGAGCAACACACCCAGAGGCAACACACCCAGAGCAAAAAAGGAGGCAGCCGTGAAACTGGGAATTATTGGCGGTGGCGTGATGGCAGAGGCGCTGCTGTCGCGCCTGCTGGATCAGGGCATCTGCGCGTCGGATGAAGTGACCGTCGGGGAACCTGCGGCGGCGCGGCGCGAGTATTTGGCGGAGGAATATGGCGTGCAGGTGACAGCAGAAAATGCCGATGTGGTGAAGCACGCTGACGTGCTGTTGCTGGCTATCAAGCCACAGGTGTTTGATGCGGTTATTCAAGCGTTGCCCCCATCTCCGGCCTCGATGCTGGTGCTGTCGATTTTGGCAGGCGTTCCTCTGCATAAGCTGGAAGCGGGCTTTCCCGATCGCCCGGTTGTGCGGGCCATGCCCAACACGCCCGCCACGGTCGGCGCGGGCATGACGGCGATCGCCCCCGGTCGCCATACCCAGCCCAGCCACCTGGCCCAGGCGCGGCAAATTTTCGCGGCAGTGGGTGAGGTCGTAGAAGTGCCCGAGTCGCTGATGGATGCAGTAACGGGGCTTTCTGGCTCTGGCCCTGGCTATGTGGCGCTGATGATCGAAGCGCTGAGCGACGGCGGCGTGGCAGCGGGTTTGCCGAGGGCGATCGCCACCCAGCTTGCCATCCAAACGGTGCGCGGCACGGCTCAACTGCTGGCAGAAACGGGACTCCATCCGGGAGAACTGAAGGATCGCGTCACCAGTCCGGGCGGTACGACGATCGCAGGCATCGCGGCGCTGGAGCAAGCGGGCCTCCGCTCTGCCCTGATCGAAGCGGTCAAGGCGGCGGCTGGGCGATCGCGCGAGTTAGGGGCGGGACGTTAAAGAGACGTTAAAGATTAGCCCTATAGCTTCCGAATGCCGTGCAGTAAGCCCTGGCAAACGCCCGTGAGAAAGTCGAGGTCGAGGGTTTCAGGGCGATCGCTCGCCTGATGATAGTGGGGATTGCGCTGGTCGGCGGTGTCGGTAATCATTACGGCGGGATAGCCCAAATCCCAAAACGGGGCATGGTCGCTGCGGCGCAGGTCGGGCAAAGCGTTGGCGCGGTTGGGCGCGGGAAACCAGTGGGCGGGCACGCCCCCTGCCTGTTGCAGGCTGCGGCTGAGGCGCTGCATATCCAGGGTGACAGCCGGATTGCCCACCAGCGCCAGAAAATTGCCCTGGCTGGGATAGAGCCGATAGAAAAAATCAGCGGGATATCGTTGCGAACCGGACTGCACGTTGCAATAGCCCAGCATTTCCAGCGACAGCATCAGTCGCAGGCGTTGCCCCTGGGCGTGAAACTGCTCGGCACAGTGGCGGCTGCCCAGCAGCCCAAATTCTTCCAGATCAAAGGCGACCAGCCAGACAGGATGACGGGCAGGAGCGGTGGAGAGCGATCGCCCCAGTTCCAGCAGCACCGCCACGCCCGATGCGTTATCGTCGGCTCCGGGCGATCCCGGCACTGCGTCATAGTGTGCGCCAATCACAATCGGCGGGCGATTGGCTTGCTGTCCTGGTAATTTCAGCAGAATATTGTGATGTGTCTGGCCGCGAATGGTGAACGGCTGCATCTCCACCGATCCCAATTGCGCCAGGTGTCCTTGGATATATTGCTGGACGTAGAAATGCCCCTCGCTGGCGAGATAGGGATCGCGCTCTCGCGCAATCTCTTGCAAATGCCCCCAAAGCCGAGGTTTCAGGCTGGAATCGTCAGCATCCGCAAAGTTTGGGTCGCCCGCGCTGGTTGTCATCCGCCAAAGCCCTCCAGCATTTCCTGACCAACTGAAACGTAATCTTGCCAGCCGTCGGCGGCACGGGGATCTTTCACGTCGTAGACCGGAACGCCGGCCCGTGCCGCCTTTTGAAACGCCGCCAGCCGCCGCACGCCCGCCGCAAACACCGGCATTCCCGACTCTTGCAAGAGCGATCGCACGGCTTCGCCATCGCGACTCGGCTTGGGCGGAATGATGTTGAGCATGATCCGGTAGCGGTTCGCGCCGATCGTGTGCAGGCATTCTAGCGTCAGCACCAGTGCATCCATCGCCAGCACATCGGGCGTGGTGGGCAAGATGAGCAGGTCACAGCCGTCGGTTAGCAGTTCCAAATCGCGCTGCACAGGTCTTGCCTGCGTGTCGATCACCACATGGCTAAAGTTGCGGACTCGCTGGGGCGATCGCCATTCATCTACCACCTCATAAGGCAAACTGCCCCGCTTGGCCCAGCCCGTTGCCGAGCGGTTTGGATCAGCATCAATTAGCAGCGTTTCGCCCTGCGTCTGCAAAAACGCCGCCAAGTGAATCGCTGCTGTTGTTTTCCCCACGCCTCCCTTGAAACTGGCAACCGTAATAATCACGCGCTCGTTCAGTCTTTGCCCGCCCTAGTACTGGAATTCTATCGCGCCAGAAGGAGCCGTTGCCGAACAAACGCATGATTAGTCACTCTACCGAATCGGCCATTGAACAAAGGCTAGCGCCGTCCGCGGCCGCCTGCCCAAGGGGGACGTCCCGGTCCATTGCGAATTACAATAACCTCACCGCTCTCGCGAGTGATTCGAAAGGCATCAAAGTCATCATCGTCGTATTCGCCAACGACGGTCACGCGCTCGCCCGGAGACAGATGAATTTGGTGATACCATCGTGGCCCTGCATCAACAATAATTTCGCCAGTATTATCCCGAAGCAGAAACTCATTCCCCACAATGCTTTGCACAGTTCCAGTGATTGTAATGCCCTGATAACGCCGCAAGTCTCCGATGGGTATGTTCTGGGCGTTAGCCTGCGGGATCATGTTAGCTTGCGGAACAATAGTGAGTAAGCTAATACCTGTGGACAGAGATAAAGCTATGCCAAGAGTCGAGCACTTCATAGATACAAACCCTTAAGGCGTAAGAACAAAGCTGGTCTAGGACGAACCTCTTCTATTATGGCGATCGCCAAGCTACAGCACAACGACGCAACAGAAGACATGGTGCCAAGAATCTTACTTAAGCTTATTCAAAAGGGTCGAACCAGATCCGAGATGGGTATCTTGAGCAAGAACGGGCAAGATAAGATCTTGCGGCTCACAGTGCGATATCTTGTACGCCATTTGATTCTAGGCTGCACCGTATATTGCAGATCCCACGACGCGAACGATACGCCGAAAGCGACCAGCTCCTGAGACTAAATTAATCGAGATTTCCTGATTGCGTACCGTGTAGCCAACCAGAGTTCCCCGATCAAATCTCAACCCGTACACATCCCGAAAACCAATATTGCCCACCCGTCGTGCTTTTCCCTTGGGCGTAATAGAAACCAGCACATCAGACGATGATCCCAGGGATCGACTGGTCGCAAAAAATTGCTTACGGGATGCATCAAAGGCAATATCCCCACTGCTTGAAAATCCAGGAATTTGTCTAACGAGAGTTGCTCGCCCCGTGCCTTGATTAATTCGATAAAACCCCTGACCCGCAGCGCCAAATAAGTTGCCTTTGGCATCAAAACCCAGCGCATTCATGGAACCCAAGCCCAGGGACCCAACAAAGCTAGACTGTCCAGAACGGCTGATTCGATAAAGGCTGGAGCCAGTTACCGCAAAAATCTTGCCGTCTCTAGACTGGGCAATATCCAGAAATGTCCGCCCTGTGCCACGTACCTGAAGCGTGTTTCCCTTGAGAAATCCCCATTGACCATTGCTAGCAGAAATGAGCGTCATTCTTTACCTTGTTTTGTCAATCAAAGATAGAAGAAATCATGTGAAACCTTGATATTTGGACAGATCTTCACAAGCTGCCCCAAAAATCACTCAAAATTTAGAAAGACCCTCGAAGTGCGTATGTTCTGTATCTATTTACACTTATTTCAATTTAGAAATAGCAGAGAACAGATATGAAAACTCTAGAGAGAACTTTATAAAGCCTTGATAGAAGTTCGTGCTGTTGCTTTCACTTCCTGCATAATTCCGTATAAATATTGAGATAAATATGAGATAAATATTGGGCACCTCGAAAAATCAGGGTTTCTTGTTGAGAATAGCCTGATATAGCAAGGCTGATTTTTGCAATAAGGCAATTCATCGAGGTGCCCTATTGAAGAATGTCCGCTGAAATAGCAAGACTGAGGCTGCCCCTGAGATCCGTCAATACTTAAACAACCCTGTACCCTGCACTCTATAGCCCGTCGGCTCCAGGATGGCAGCGGCAGCTTGCTTGCCGGAGATCGTTGCGCCTTCCATGCTGTCGATGTAGTCTTGCTGCGTGTAGCTGCCCGCTAGGAAGAAGTTCGGCACGGGAGTCTTTTGGGGTGGGCGGTAGGGGTCCATACCCGGATTTTCGCGGTAGAGCGACTGCGCCAGTTTTACTACGTTAAACCAGGTCATGTTTAGCTCACGGGAAGACGGGAAGAGGTCGTGAAGCTGCTTCAGGGCGTGCTGGGCGATGTCTTCATTGCTCATTTTGATGAACGGGTCGCCGGGGGTCAGCACCACCTGCATCAGCGACCCCTGCCCCTCGCGGTAGTAGTCTTTGGGGCTGGTGAGGGCGAGGTCGGCAAAGCAGGAGAAATCGGCATCGGCGCTGTAGAGCAAATTGTCGAGTCCGGCGGCGTGGTCGAGTTGTGTCCGCTGCGCGGCATCTTGCAGCTCTGTCACCCAGCCGTCGAAGCGGAGCTGCACCGTCACCACGGGCACGGCTTCTAGCTTGTAGATATTGTCAAACTCCGGATACTTGCGCCACTCGGCGGGCAGGAGTCGCTGAATGCCCGGTACATCGCAGGCGGCGAGATACACATCGGCGGTGATGATTTCTTCGGTGTCGCCATTGGCGATCGCCAGCCCCGTCACCACCGTTTCACCCTCTTTCTCCTCGAATAAGATCCGTCGCGTCTGCCGTCGGGTCTGCACTTGGGCACCACGCGCTTGGATGTAGTTGAGAATTGGCTTGTGCAGATATTCGTCGGGGGAACCCGCCAGCATATTCAGCCGCGAGGCTTCTGTCTTTGCTGCAAACATCATGAAGATGGTGAGCATACAGCGGGCAGAGATTTCTTCGGTGTTGATGAAGCCGAGGGCGAGGGCGATCGGGTCCCACATGCGCTCTAGGCTGTGCTGCGACCCGCCGTGGCTGCGAAACCAGTCGGCAAAGCTAATCGCGTCTAGCTCACGAATCCACTTCATGGCCAGGTCATAGTTCACCAAGCCAGGGACGATGGGGCTGGTGCCAAGGGCGATCGCATTTTGCAGCTTGTCGAGCAGCGTCAGTTGTCCCGTGGTGAAAAATGCCTTCAGCCCGTGAAACGGCGCACCCAGCAAAAAGCGAAAATCCAGCTTGCCGATCTCGCCGCCGCGATTGACAAAGTTATGCACATGCTCCTTGGGCAACAGCGCCTCAAACGCGCCCACTTTCCGCATCAAGGCAAACAGGTTGTTGTAATTGTTGAAAAAGACGTGCAGCCCCATCTCAATGTGGTTGCCGTTGGCATCAACCCAGCTCCCCACCTTGCCGCCGATAAACGTTCGGGCTTCGTAGATTGACACCTCATGGCCAGCGTCTACCAGTTCCACCGCCGCCGCCAGCCCGGCCAACCCTGCCCCAACGATTGCAACGCGCATTCCGCCTATTCCTTCAGACTTGCTTTAAGAATTTCTTTACATATTTTAACTGATGCAGGGATGACTGGATAAAGAGGCTTTGTAACGGGCGATCGCCCCAAGCTCGATCACCCCAAAAATGACACATGGGCACACACCACCCGCCAACCCTCCAGCGTTCGCATCCAGGTCTGGCTCTGGCGACCAGTTTTGCCGGAGCCAGTGCGGCGATATTCGGTATTGGCGGTGGCGAAGTCGCTGCCGTAGGTGGTGATGACGGTATTGCTCAGCGTGCGGCGGAGGTCGGCGGTGGGGCGGCCAGCCCGAAAGGTGGCGATCGCCTCGTAGCCATACAGATTTTCCGTTGCGCCGTAGCGAATCGTGTGCGGACTCTGCCAAAACAGTTCGTCCAGCGTCGCCACGTCATTGCTCACCAACGCCTGCTCGTAGCGCTCAAAGGCGGCAGTCACTTCCGCTACCACATCTGGTCGATTGATTTCCATCCGTGCTAGCTCCAGTCTTCTCGCTGGTTGTTGCGCCCTTGATAAATCTGCTTGGTCTGGTGAATCTGGCGCGTCTTCTCAAACAGTGCCTCCTCGGTCAGCCCCCACTGCTCCAGCACCTTGTCTAGGTCTGCCTGGATATCTCGCGCACCGGGAAACCCTTGGTAGCGAATCCGTAGCCGCGCCAGTTCGCTGAGGTTGTAGTCCGTCGGTTCGCCAGAGAGGAGTGTGTTAGCAATTTGGCGATCGCTGCTCCACTGGGGATGCTGCTGGTCTTGCTTTTCGGCCATGAGTCGGGTCTGATTGTTTAATTTCTTAAAATATTAAAATATTAAAAATTCCCCCCTAGCATTAGGCTGTAGCCAAACCACAGCACTTTTCTAGAGGGGGAAAATGTCGAGTCAGTGGGCTGACAGGCTCAGAGTGAATGGCTCAGGCAAGACCTAGGCAACCCACTTTTGCGCCACTACCTCTGCTAGGTCCACCACGCGCTGGCTATATCCCCACTCATTGTCGTACCAGGCAATGATCTTCACCATATCGCCGCCCAGCACCATCGTTAGTTTCGAGTCAATCACAGAAGAAAAGTCAGTGCCGCGATAGTCACAGGACACCAGTTCCAACTCGCTATAGCCCAGGATACCTTTCAAATCTCCTTCAGAGGCATTCTTGAGGGCTTCGTTGACTTGCTCCGCAATGACCTGCTTTTCAACCTGAACCACAAAGTCCACTACTGAAACATTGGGCGTGGGAACCCGCAGTGCAATCCCATTTAGCTTGCCAGCCACTTCAGGAATCACCAGGGCAACGGCCTTGGCAGCCCCCGTGCTGGTGGGGACGATGTTCAGCGCGGCGGCGCGGGCCCGGCGCACGTCGCGGTGGCTGGCATCGAGCAGGCGCTGGTCGCCCGTGTAGCTGTGGGTGGTGGTCATCGTGCCTTTGACAATGCCAAAGTTTTCGTTGATCACCTTCACGATTGGCGCAAGACAGTTGGTGGTGCAGCTTGCGTTGCTAATAATGGTGTGCTTGCTGTGGTCGTAGTCCTTTTCATTGACACCCACAACGAACGTGCCATCGTCATTTTTGCCAGGCGCAGTAATCAGGACTTTTTTGGCTCCAGCTTCTAGGTGTTTGGAGGCTCCTTCGCGGCTGGTAAACACACCCGTTGATTCGATCACTAGGTCGATACCCCATTCACCCCAGGGCAAGTTGAGGGGGTTGCGATCGGAAACGCATTTAATGACCTTACCGTTGGCAGTAATTGTATTTTCATCGGCGCTAATGTCTGCGTTGAGCTTGCCGAGCATCGAGTCATAGGTCAGCAGGTGCGCGTTTGTCCGGGGGTCGGAGGTATCGTTGATAGCAACAATTTCAAAATCGCTGTGGGATCGCCCAAGCCAGCAGCGCATGAAGTTTCGCCCAATGCGCCCGAAGCCGTTAATTGCTACTCTAATCACTGCGTCTTGCCCTCTTTACACTAGATATTCGCCAATGTTGAAACAGATCATACACTTTTAAGAGTTCACCACTCAAGGAAATCAGAGCGAGCGGTGAGGCATCGGGGAGCGAAAACTCTCAAGCGGATCTGCGTCAGAGAATTGTCCTGACAACATTTAGTATAGGCATTTATACTTACCCTTCGCAAGGACGGAGTTTATCAGTTCTATAAATTTTTTGCCTATTTGCTTGGGATGCTGAGGTCGAGTAGAGGCTGATGGCTGAGGCAGAGCCAGTGGGCGGTAAACAGATCTGGCGTTTGGACGGACAAGCTGGCGATCGCCCCTGCGGCAGGGTAGGGCCAGAGTCGGTTGAACAGCACGCCATCGTTGCTCAGCGCAAACTGCAATAGGTAGACAGACGGAGGCGCTTGCAGCCAGTCCAACAGGCGAAAGGCCAGGGCATAGAGCGGCTGGCGTTGGCGATCGCTCAGGTGGTAGGGCTGGCGGTATTGTTCTGAAGAATCGGTAGCGGGGGCGATCGCCTCTCCGTAGAGCGGTCCCTTTGCAGTAAGGGCAATCGGTAGCCAGAACGAACCATCGCCAGGCTGCACCCCAAAACGGCTGGCCACCGACTGACGCAGGCTATCTACATCGGCGCAGGCGCGGAACACAGCCGCACCGGGAAATACCAGAGTGTGCGGCAATGCCAGCGTCAGCGGACAGAGAATGTCTCCCGGATCTACTTCAGGCGGCAGGTCGGCGGGTGCGATGACTCGAACTGTGTCAGGAGCCGACGTTGTAGGGCATTGGGCGATCGCCTCTTTTAGCACTGCAACCGCCGCTTCTGCAACCGAATCCGGCTCTGCAAGAATCCAAACCTGAGCCACTTAGGCACCGCCGTAGGACGAAACCGACACGGACACTGGCGCACCCACACGCGGGAAACTAGGCAGGTCGATTTGCGTGACGCGGCGCGTGCGAACAGCCAAGCGATAGCTGACGCTCTGCAATTCCGCATGGAGGCGGCGATTTTCTTGCTGAATCTGCGCCACTTTCTCTTTCACAGGCTGCAATCGCTCCAGATATTTCTGGCGGTAAATATGAGGCAATTCTTGAACGACCTGCTCCAACATTCGAGAGCGCTCGGTGAGTTCTTGCACCGACTGGCGCAGTTGATAGACCTCAGTATCGCGGCTGGCGATTTGTTCTTGATAGAACCCAACCTGCTGCTCGACAGCCTGAAGCTGATCCCGCAACACCCGCATCTCGTTTTGATGCCGCTCTGACAACGCCGCCGAAGAAGCTTGGTTAGCCTGACCTTTGACCAGGCGAAATAGCTCCTGAGACAACTGCTGCACCAGTTGGTCGCGCATCTGGAGTTCTTCGCGCAGGTGCGCGATTTCTGCCTGGAGTTCTGGGATCGTTAGAGAATGAGTCATATCACTCCGACTGGCGGTTCGATGGTTCTAGCAGGAACAAAAAGGAGTAACGGGAGGCGAGTAATCAGTATTTTAGAAGACCCTGGATTTAGAAGACCCTTGGCTTTAGAAGCCGGAGTTGAAAGGCTAGTAAAACGCTCAGGCGCAGGTCAAGATACAGCTTCGACAGGTTGAGGGAAGGTTTCAGGAGATAGGTCTTCAGAAGAGAGTTTTTCTAAATGTGCTTCCCAGCGGCGGGGGGGTGAGGCTCGCCGGATCTCTCGCCAGATGGCAGTGGCAGCTAGCGTGCCGTCTGCAACGGCGATCGCCACTTGATTGATTCCCTCTTTCAAATCTCCCAACGCAAAAATGCGGGGATGAGACGTGCGGCACATGCCATCCGTTACCAGATTGTTGCCCTTCCACTCCAGATCTAGCCCTCGCAGGTACTCGTTGAAGTAGTGGGAACCCATCGCCACCAGTCCCGTTTCAAGCGGAATCATGGAACCGTCGGTTAACTCAACGCCCGTCATCTCATGGTTATGACCCAGGAAGCGCTTAATCGGCAATTCTACTAGAGGATAGCCATGATCGCGCAACTTTTTACGCATTTCTGCACTCACCTCAAACAAGCCCTGGGTAAAGACGGTGATATAAGGCGTAAACCAGTTCAGCACAAAGGCGGTGTTGATGTTATCTTCAGAATTCACAAACAGCCCACAGCGCTTGTCTGACATTTCGTAGCCGTCGCAAATCATGCAAACGTGTAGGTTATAGCCCGCGTAGTCATACACATTTTGCATATTTTCCAGCTGGGGCAGATGGTCGATGATGCCGCTGGCAGCAATGACATATTTGCTACGAAACACGGGATACACGCTGTCGGTCTTGCCAACTTTGACCTTAACCGCAAACGTCTCGCCTTCGTCTTCGACCGATTCGACATAGCCGCGTAGATGATCGGCTCCTAGTGACAGCGCGTGTTCCTGTCCCTGGTTCAACAGGTCGCGACCGGGGGTGTTTGGCGGCAAACCTAAGTAATTTCGCAGGTCTTGCATCCAGAAGGAGCGGCCTTTGCCTTTTTCTATGACCAGACAAGACAGACGATAGCGCTGGAGGTAAATCGCTGCCGACAGCCCGCCCGCGCCGCCGCCGACAATGATGACATCGTAGACATGATTGAGGCGATCGCCCAGATTCTTTTTACTCAGTTTCATAACGGATAGGTCACAGCGCTGGCGTGGAGTCAGCCTTTGGTGAATGAAGAGTCGAAATTTTACGAATAGCCCAAGCCTAGCAAGAATTTCAAGGGTTAGTTTGGGGCATCTATTATTTCATTGCGAGGAGTATAATCTCTGAAACCAGATTGATCTCTACTCACATAGTTTGAGATGAAAGCCCACAGGAATAGATGAAAGGAAGATTAAAAACTCTAGCAATGCCAGTCTTCTTTGCTGAACTAGTTGCGGGTCTTGTGATGGGGCTGGTGCTGATTACCGATGCGATCGCCGTTGGGCTGATTTTGATGGCGGATTTGCCCGCAGAAGCACAGAGCGCTGGGATTTTGATCGCGCTCCTGAGTACGGCTATCACAGGAGGGATCGTAGCATTAGGCAGCAAGCTGCCCATTGCGATCGTTGGCCCATCGGTAGAGGCGGCGGCTATCTTGTCTGGCGCGTCTGGCGCAATCCACCGAGAGCTATCGCAATCGGGGACAGCCAGTTCTAGCCTGCCGACGGTGTGGGCGCTGTTTGGGTTGAGCAGCGTGCTAACGGGCATCACGCTTTGGGCCATTGGGCAGTTTCGGTGGGGACGGTTTTTGCAATTTATTCCCTACCCAGTGCTGGGCGGCTTTTTGGCGGGGGTCGGCTGGCTGGTCGTGCAGGCGGGCTTGAGCGTGGTGGCTGGCGATATGGAGGGGCTGCTTCTGGTGCGACAACTGATGCAGCCAGAGATAATGCTCAAACTATTGCCGGGGTTGGTGCTGGTGGCGGGGCTGATTGCTATAGAGCGACGGTTTAGCCATTTTCTGGCGTTGCCGCTGTGTCTGCTGGGGGCGATCGCCCTGTCTCACGTGGTCAGGCTGATGCTAGGCGTGTCTCTGGAGGAGGCGATCGCCCAGGGCTGGTTTCTCTCTCCGCTCCAGGCGATGCCTGCGGTTCAAAATGCTGACGGCAGTTTCTTCAGCCAAATTGATTGGCTCACGCTGCTAAAACACAGCGGGTCGCTGATTGGCATCATCCTGCTCGTGCCGCTGGTGCTAATGTCAGCCGTCGATTTTTTGCTGGGTATTGGTCTAGGCATTTTGGCGGCCTGCGTCGTCTTTGTCGTCAACTACAGCCGGGTGCAGGCGGAGCGCTATCGGCTCTCCGGCACAGACCACCCCAGCAGCGTGCAGCGATCGCCCATGATTCAGCAGATTCTGCGAGCCGAAGGCAAGCAGATTGAGATTTTGCGGCTCCAGGGCTATCTATTTTTTGGCACCATGACCATACTCCTGCTGCAAATTCGCCAGCGGGCCGAAGCGGCCACCCTCGTGCCGCTGCGGTTTTTGGTGCTAGATTTTCGTCGGGTC
>JBDNCP010000135.1:0-13091 GCA_046719575.1 Cyanobacteriota bacterium | reverse complement strand
CGCCGTCGCCGCCTGCGCCACTACATCATCGGCACACCCGAAGACGCGCAACTGGCCATCGACCGCCTCCACCTGCTCCGCTATGCCGAACGCTTCGAGTGGAGCCGCGCCCTCCAGTTCCCGCCCCACGGCATCGTCCTCAATGCCGAACAACCGGGCGAAGTGCTGCGCTGCCTCCACCGCGACTCGCGCCCAACGGCCGCTGGAAATGAGTAAGGCTGAGTAAGAAAGGGGGCGATCGCTCTTCTGATGAAGAGGAGGGCGATCGCCCTTTTGCGCCTATGGAGGAGCGATTTTGCTCCCAAAGACCTCACCATGCTCAACCACATCCATCACTTTTTCTTATCTGAAGACCTGCTGAAACAGTCTGCCTAACTCCCGAAATCAGGGGTATTATACAGATCACAGTCTCCCTATCTCCCCAATTTGGGATCTTAGATTTGGGATCTTAGACAGACAGATTTCAGCCTAAATCTCCTTTGGAGGGTAGATAGGCAAACGAAACCAATCTAATTACTAGTTATGTCGCCTTCAGTTATCGGTAAGGCAGTAGCTTCCAGGCTGTTTGTCAGTCGCTAAGGCTCAATGTCCTTTGATGCTGCAGGCAGGGCAATCAGTATTCCAAGAAGCCCAATGATCAGGGCTTATAAGGAAATATTTTGTATTTAAATAGGCGATCAGACAGGCAAGGGCTGACAATCCTAGTGAGTTATGGGCAAACTGGATATAAAACCGCTGATTACGCAAGAGGCGTGCTGAATGATCATCCTACATGATGGAACTGGTGGTGACTTGTCTCACGTTCAAGCGATGGCAAACATAGAGGAAGGGTTTGCACTGTTCGATTATGTCCGGATTGATCAGGGTGAAATGGCATGGATTGGTCAAATTCTTGAACCAAACCGCAACATTTCAATTGTCAATAGCAACAGGCTTGACCCAACAATTTTACATGGTCTAAGGCTGATGCAAGAGCATCCGGAGGTTCAATCTGTAGAATCTGTTCAGGTTTTTGAAATTGGCATCCTCGGTCAATACGACGGTCACCAATTGCTGACTCCTCGCCTTCGCCCTTTGCCTGGAGCAGTTGTAAGCAGATTAAATATTGAAGACACCAGCAGAGTAATTGGAATTCCTCAAAGATTTTATCGCGAAGATGGCAGTTCTAATGTTGTGGGTGAGCTTCTTAATGCAGCAGGTGTTCCTTTATGCATTGATGCTCTCAAGTTTAACTATCACATTATGGTTTCCGGGGGGACAGGATCAGGCAAATCTAATGTCTCAGCAAACCTTGTAGAACAAGCTCTCAAATTTCGAAAGTGTGTTCTTCTACACGATGCCAAGCCAGATTATGGCTTTGTTGACCGCGAAAATACAGATCCGGGTGTACCTACTGAAATCTGGCGACAATTTGAGCAATATAGATTACGCCCTCGTGGAGTACCTAATGTGACACGAGTTGGATTTTACGGCTTGTGTGACCCTAATAGTGTACAAACGGTTATTGGCTTTCGTGCTTCAGATTTTTCTCCGGAGATTCTTGCAAGTCTATTTTTCCCTTATTCAAATGAGCAGAACCAGTTTGAAGGATTTGCAAATGCTGCACATGCCCTCCGCGAACAAGTTGCTAACGGTAATCGTCAATTCTATTCACTGGATGATATTACTCGTGAGGTCGAAAGACGCATTGACAGTGCCCTGCCGCCTCTCGAACAAATAAACCAGATGGTGGGAAGTGCGATTCTGAGAAAAGTTGGTATGCGTCGTCGTGGTATGCCTTGGTTGGATGTAATAGGACAAAATATTAGGCAACAACCAGCTAACCGTTTAAGAGGCTCCAGTCTAGATGGCAATCGTAGGCAAACAGTTACGGCGTTTAGCCTTAAGGAATTTGTTCAATCTGGAAGATTAATTGTAATTGATTATTCACAGATGGATGAACAATCCTATGCTTTGATTCTTTCCTACTTTCTGCGAATCTGCCAGCAATATCGTAAACGTCCTGGAGAAAATTCCGTGGGAATTGTTCAAATGGTAGATGAAGCCCACCGGATTTTTGATAATGACTCTCGACACAGTTCTGCATTAGAACGTGCATTTGAACGGGTAATGAGAGAAGGAAGATCGGTTGATCACTCAATCATTTTGAGTTTGCAAAATACCTCGCAGATTCCTCAGCGCGTTATGAACAACTTGAACACAAAATTTGTCATGCGACAGAACAGTAAGGCTGAGGCAGATGCTGCAACTCAAACGATGGGTAAGGAATTTTCTCCACAGGCAATGAGATTAGGTACTGGGCAAGCTCTTGTTTCGATATATGAGTCAAAGGCTACGGTTTTAGCGCAGATGGCGCCATCACCATTTGAACTGATGCGAACTGATAACACAGGTGCTAGGATTAGCCATCAGCCAGCAGATTTAGCAGCTGTAGGAGATGAAATTGATTTCTAAGAGTCAGGACAAAGCTACGGAATTCTTAAGTAGTGGTTATACTTCTTCACAGTTTGAGACTTCTGGGAATGGATCTTTACAGCACCAGAAAAATGAAGCAGAGGATCTTTTAAGCCAGTTTCAGAATGCAGTAGACCATAATTCCTTTTATGAAGCCGCCGAACTCATTTTTACTAAAATCTCAGATCCAAAAGAACTTGCACAATGCGCTGAACTTGCTTGTAAAAGAGAGCCAGGAGGAGCATTTTATCGAGCAAAGCTATGGGCTAAAGTTTCTCAAATGATTGAGACTCAAAGAGGAAATAGCTCAAATGAGTTGAAACTTAGTCAAGTATGTAATCAAGTTGATGTTAATCCAACAAGAGCGAAAGGTTTCATTACTCAAGGTCAAGCTATCATCAATGTTGAAAAGGCAGGCGTAGACACAACTATTTTGCGTAAAGCTTCTCCTCTGCTTTTTCAATATGCCCAGCGTCAAAGAGATAGAGCGAAAGAGTATCTTATTGAAGCTATTAAATTCCTTGAGAATAATTCTAAAGCAACACATACTCAAGTTCATCGAAATTGGTGTCAAAAGAATGGGAGTATTAAAGCCAACCTTGATATCATAAAACCCTCAGATTGGTGGGCTTTTAGTCATCCGAAGTGGAGAAAAGAAGAAGATTTTCCAGGATCAATTCCTGGGGAGGTCTACGCAAATGCACTCTATTACTTTGCTCCTCAGTCAGGCATTGCTGTTGATCCAATGGCTGGCAGTGGAATGTTAAAGCGTGTCTATGATGACCGCGATTGCTGGCAGAAAGACTCTAACTTTAAATTAAAAATTAAGTTGTTTGATTTATATCCCCGCCGTCGCTTTATCAAAAAGCACGATGCGAGAAAGCCTTTACCAATTAAAGCTGATTGGATCTTCATCGATCCCTCATACTACGGACAGTCTAGCCACTTATTTGCTGATCAGTTAGCATCTGCTAAGAGCTATGATGACTATCTTTCTATAATGAAAGAAATAGTAGCCGCATTAGCTGAATCCTTGAACCCTGGTGGAAGGCTATGCATCTTCTTACCCAAGTGGAGCGGACTTAGACCTGAAGACCCAAATCATGATGTTCCATCAGATGTCTCTTCAATGGCAACTGCTTGTGGCTTAAGTTGGCTAGATACTGCTTATGTCTCTCGCGGTCGGCAGCAAGAGCCTGGTAGTGCAACAAAAAACAACATGGCAAAGCGCGATCGTAGAATGCGATCAGATACCTGCGTTCTTAATGTATTTGAAAAATAGGATGGCTAGAGACTATGTTTAGTGAGTTAGTTAGACGATCAAGACGTATCACCCGTGATGAATTTGCCACAACCTTTGGGGGTATTGCTGATGATGTCGTCGAAATGCTGGATAGTGAGCAGGCTAGGCAAATCACTCGTGAAGCGAGAGAAGCAATGGAATCCTCAGGGTCACTACCAGGAGGTAGACCAAGGCTACGACAGGTTGAATTTGGTTTATTCAGTAATGCTCCAGAGTTAGAACAGGGACAAGTTGCTTCTGTAGACGGAACCCCTGCGCTTCCTCTACAAATGTATTCATCTGGACAAGCCTTGTGTGTAGGAATTGGCAGCATCTCCCATCGCCGACCTTTGCAGGATTCGCTACACTATTGGTCTGGTAGAGCGTATCTTGGTGATTCTACAGATACCAATGACTTTATCGCTCGACAAGAACAAGCCCTCTTTGGCATTTCTTCAACTGCTTATCTCAGATACTTTGAGGTGAGGCATGGTTTAGAACTTGAAGAACCTTATATCTTTTTCGATGGAACACTTGTATATGAGTGGCTTGTAGCTACACAGGAAGGTGTAGATCTTTATGCAAGCTTGTTTTCCAGTGGCAAGCAATGTATCGGAGTGATGAAAAACATCAAAGCAAATGTAGTATTCTCAACTTTTGCTCGTGCCTTAAGAACAGGCGAACTTTACGTTGTAGAAACTCTAGAGGATCACTTGCTGAACAGCAATGTTCCTAATAGAAATCAGGGTGAAAGATCTAGAGGAACATTATCATCATTTCTTAATAACTATGCTCCTCGAATTCTACGAGGTATTTTTAAGCCAAGAAACAAAGTTTTTGGGTTTGAGGTGCATGAGGATCACTTAGAAAATATGATCCGCATAATGACTTCTGACTGCCAAATGAACCATGCTGGGCATGAAATACCATTCTTACTCAATCGTATTGACGAGGAGGTTCGTAGAAACTTTAATTCAAGAATTCTGCAAGACCGCATAGCATTGCGAATGGCAACTCAAAGCGAAGAGTTGTTTTTTGAGGAAATGAATGAACGGGCTTTTCGATAGATGCTGATTTTGTGGAGGTTTTTTCAAATGTCAAAGCTACTTGAACGAATTACAGTAAATTCCAGGCAATGTGGTGGTCGTCCCTGTATTCGTGGGATGAGAATTCGAGTATCTGATGTTTTAGATCTGTTCGCAGCAGGTTTAAGTGCTGAAGAGATTTTAGAAGACTTGCCAGATTTGGAAATGGATGATCTACGAGCCTCCCTAACCTATGCAGCACGTAAATTGAACCATCCTATATTGGTGGCATGACAACCATTTGGATCGATGCACATTTGTCTCCGGCGATAGCAACCTGGATCACAGATACCTTTGGGATTACAGCGTTGGCGTTACGGGATCTTGGTCTACGAGATGCAGAAGACCCTGAAATCTTTGAGGCTGCAAAGGCTCAAGGAGTAATTTTTATGACGAAAGATAGTGATTTTGTAGATTTAGTTGAGAGATTGGGATCACCACCGCAAATTATCTGGTTGACTTGCGGTAATACCTCAAATGCGAGGCTAAGGGAGATATTGAGTTCAGTTCTACCAGAAACACTAGAGTTGCTACATTCTGGTGAAAAATTAGTAGAGATCAGTGGGGATTAGCACGGCAGCATAACATAGGCTCTGAGGGGGACGGAACAGAGATTCTGGTTGAAACCGAGAGCGATCGCCCGCCGCTTATCTTCACCGTTAGGCCTCAAGTCCACCCTTGGTCAAGCTGGATTGACAGTTGCAACTACTTCACCTGTTTGGCTGGTGTCATAGCCACCTAGGGCTTGCAGTTGCGATAACACTCGGCGATGTCCCGACGTGCTGAGTAATTGCTGTACGGATGGTTCCTCTAGATAGGATTTGAGAACAACTAGATCGTAGCGGGAGCGATGGAGCGGGATGAATCCTAACCCAAAAGCAGACGCAACAGACTCGGTGCTAATGCCTGCGGAAACTTCACCCGTTGCGATCGCATGAGCCACTTCTAAATGTCCATGCACAATGTGATCAAACCCTTTGACAGATTGATAATCAATGTCTTTCGGCTTCCACTGGGGATTCTCGACGAACTGACGGTTACAGTCTCGGCACTTGTAGTTTTGCTTGCCGCGCCGGGTGGTGCCGTTCTTGGAGATGTCATGAGACCCACAGGTTGGACAGGTCATCTCGATGCTCATTGGTCCTCCTCTCTCAAACTCTAGAAATGCGACGGCGTTACCTTATTTCTCTCTATCCTTTACACTAATATACTACCGGAGTAGCTATCTATAATTGGCAAACAGACTATCTACAGAGTTCTGGTTCGTTGTTTAAAGATTGGTTCGATCAGTTTGGAAGCCTAGATATCACTCCTGATTTAGCAAGTCAAGTAGATGAACTATTAAAGGAGTTGGAACGCAGGTTAAGGCAGCTTTTGACTAATCACTTTAATGCCAAGAAACCTAGTTGGCTACAAAATTACTTTAAAGATAAAAATGCCAAAAAGTGGGTAGATATTTTTAAGCGATCAGGAAAGTCCGAAGGTTCAAGCCTAAATAATAGTGAGGTTTTGAGGAATTCTGACCTGGGAGACTTATTTGAGCTTATCCTGTTGGGCACAGAATGGAGTGAACTATATGTACATTTCGTCAATTTAAGCTCTGACAAGAATCAAGCAAAATCGCGTCTTGTGGAGCGCAAAGATCATCTAATCCCCATTCGCAATAAACTGAGACATGTTAGAGAAGACGAAATTGAGCCAACTGCTTTTCTCAAGGCACAGGTCTTTTGCGTAGAATTGTTGGAGTCTTTATCATCTGTATCATCTTTACCTGATTGCACCGCCAGTTCTTAAGATAGTATAAGCATCTGCTTCCCAGCAGGCTAACCACTGCGTGGCAGCGGACGGGCGAAAGCTGCTGGTGTTTTTGAGCCTATCTGCCGCCGCTGCACTTCACCGTTAGACCGCAAAATGCTTCCATCCAACTTACATGCGCCTGATTTCTTGGAATGTAAACGCTCGTCGAACCTTAGTAGAAAGGCAAGTAACAGCCCTCGCAGAATTTTGTCCAGACATCATTGCGCTCCAAGAGGTCACGCCAACTAGCTTGTTGCCCTTCCAGATAGCGTTGCGTAAAGCAGGATATCTTCATATCGTTGATTCCTTCTCGCTTGCACCCGTAGAGTTTATACCGCTTGGTCCTCGTCGTTATGGTCTCCTTCTAGCCAGTCGTTACGCTTTAGCGCCGCAGAACCCGGATCTCTTTCAGCTTCCCTGGCCAGAGCGGGTGCTTAGTGCGGCTGTTCAAACCCCTGATGGCCTTGTGAATATCCACAATACCCATGTGCCTCCAGGCTCTAGCAATGGCTGGGTGAAAGTTGACCATTTGATAGGTCTCTTCGATGGTCTCGCGCATCTGCATCCAAATCCTTGTATTCTTTGTGGAGACTTCAACACACCCCAAGCAGAACTATCAAGTGGCGAAGTGGTGACCTGGGGGCAGCGACTAAAAAAGGATGGAAGTTGGCGAGTTGCCCGAACAATACGAGGGAAAGCAGGTGCAGCTTGGGATGAAGCAGAACGCCGTGTACTGATCGGGCTTGCCGAGTGGGGTCTTCAGGACGTGTTTCGCTGTGTCAATGGATATGAAATCTTGGATTTTAGTTGGTTTCTCAACCGGAAAGGCGACGTGATCGGACGTCGGTTCGATCATATCTATGCCTCTACCCAGCTTCAGCCACGAACATGCGAGTACATTCATGGGCTACGCATCCAAGGGCTGAGTGATCACTCTCCTATCATGGCCGATTTCGCACCGCAGGAGAAGGGCACCTAACTGCGTATCGTATGGATCACGGGCTTGTTCATCATTGCCCTACGACCTTTGCATAGGGTTTGGAGGATAGGGACTGAGTAGTTGGGTGCATAATGATGACATCTGCTCAGGTTGTGCGCAGAGGAATCATGGCGTTATCTACTAAACGCAAGCTTGACGGGGGACTAGTGCTATGACGATCTCTTTAGACTTACCGTCTGATTTGGAAAATGAACTCTCCGCTGAGGCATCTCAGCTTAAATTGCCTCTGTCAGAGTACATTCTTCGTCTTCTCTCCTTTCGCCCTTTTCTGCAAAACCCTCCCAAAACAGGGGTGGAGCTGGTTGCCTACTGGGAAAGCGTCGGGGTTATCAACTCTCGGCCTGATATTACTGACAGCCAGGAGTACGCCCGCCGATTGCGCGACCAAGCTGAACACCGTGAGCGGACTTAGGTAGCGAATGTACCTTGTTGATACTGATGTCATGATCGATATTCAGCGGGGGTATGCGCCAGCACTGGCTTGGTTTGCCTCTGTCCCAACATTGCCAAGCATTCCCGGCTTTGTGGTGATGGAATTGATTCAGGATGCTCAGAACAAGCAACAGGTGAGGAAGGTTCTACAGCTTGTAGCGCCACTAACCATCATTTGGCCGACTGAAACCGATTGCGCCCGTGCCCTATCTGACTTCACAGCCTATCATCTGTCTCACAAGGTTGGTCTGATTGATGCTTTGATCGCAGCCTGTGCTGTTGGGCGTGGTGCAACCCTCTGCACTTTCAACGTGAAGCACTACCAAGTCATCTCCGGCTTGAGTCTGGAGCAGCCTTACAGTCGATGAAGCGGACGGAACAGAGATTCTGGTTGAAACCGAGAGCGATCGCCCGCCGCTTATCTTCACCGTTAGGCCTCAAGTCCACCCTTGGTCAAGCTGGATTGACGGTTGCCACTACTTCACCTGTTTGGCTGGTGTCATAGCCACCCAGGGCTTGCAGTTGCGATAACACTCGGCGATGTCCCGACGTGCTGAGTAATTGCTGTACGGATGGTTCCTCTAGATAGGATTTGAGAACAACTAGATCGTAGCGGGAGCGATGGAGCGGGATGAATCCTAACCCAAAAGCAGACGCAACAGACTCGGTGCTAATGCCTGCGGAAACTTCACCCGTTGCGATCGCATGAGCCACTTCTAAATGTCCATGCACAATGTGATCAAACCCTTTGACAGATTGATAATCAATGTCTTTCGGCTTCCACTGGGGATTCTCGACGAACTGACGGTTACAGTCTCGGCACTTGTAGTTTTGCTTGCCGCGCCGGGTGGTGCCGTTCTTGGAGATGTCATGAGACCCACAGGTTGGACAGGTCATCTCGATGCTCATTGGTCCTCCTCTCTCAAACTCTAGAAATGCGACGGCGTTACCTTATTTCTCTCTATCCTTTACGCTAATCTACTATCTACTATCTACTATCTACTATCTACTTACTTTTATCTACTTACTTTCTAGCTATCCTGATGATGGGTGTGTCGCCATTTGGCGCGGACAAGGCGAATCGAGTCGTAATCAATCGTTTCGCCCAGCGTGTTTTGGATGTGTTCATGAATCGCCTTGAGCGATGCAGTGCCGACGGCTTCGATCGCCGCTTCGATTTTTGCTTGGCGATCGCCCTCCACAAGCTTGCCTAAATCCACCGCCTGCCCCGCTTCCAATAACTTATCCAGGTGGTTGTAAATAGTGTGAACGCCGCAGCCGCGTTTTTCGGCAATCTCTTCGGGTGACAATCCTTGCTGATGCAGGTCTAACGTGTGAAACACCGTGCGCGATACAGATTTGAGACGCAGAGCAGCACGAGATTTAGAACGATCGCGAGATGGATCGGCATCTACGAACGCATCTTCATCAGAATGGCTGGGTATCGTGCCGATGCTGGGCGATCGCAGCGGTAGATCATTCTCTGTGCAAAAGTTGCGGATTTCCGTCACGAACGCTTCGCCGTATTGATTCAGCTTGCGGCTGCCCACGCCAGAGATCCGCGAAAATTCACGCAGCGTGTGCGGCTGTTTCTCTGCCATTTGCCGCAGGCTGACATCCGAAAAGACAATGTAGGGCGCAACGTTTTGCGCGTCGGCGAGGCGCTTTCGCAGGCGACGCAGGCGTTCAAACAGACGCTCAGACTCAGGGGTGGAGCGATCGGGCAAGTCTGCCACATCCTCCAGCGATCGCGCGGGCAGGGCAATCATCACCGGACGCTGGCCGCGCATCACCTCCCAGCTTTGGGCGTTTAGCTTGGGGATGGAATAGCCGTCGCTGGTTTCGTCCATCAAGCCCTGGTGCAAGAGCGATCGCCCCAGATGTTTCCAGGCTTCGGCGCTGCGATCTTTGCCGATGCCGTAGGTAGAAAGCTGGTCATGTCCATGTTGCAGCACTTTCTGATTGCGAGAGCCGCGCAGCACGTCGATCAAGTGGTTCATGCCAAAGCGCTCTTTGCAGCGGGCCACGCAGGAGAGAAACTTTTGTGCGTCGATTGTCCAATCTTCGACCGGGCGCGGATGCAGGCAGTTGTCGCAGTTCTGGCAATTGCCCGCAAAGCTTTCGCCAAAGTAGGCTAGCTGAATCTTGCGGCGGCAGTCGGTGCCCTCGGCATAGTCCACCACGCGGCGGAGTTGCTGGCGGGCGATGCGCTGTTCGTCTTCTAGCGGCGCTCCGGTAATCGGATCGACCTTTTGGGCAATCAGAAACTCAACTGTGTTCAAATCGCCATAGCTGAAAAACAGCGTGCATTTTGCCGGATCGCCATCGCGCCCGGCCCGGCCAGCCTCCTGGTAATAATTTTCCAAACTGCGCGGCAGGTCGTAGTGAATCACAAACCGTACGTCGGGTTTGTTGATGCCCATGCCAAAGGCGACCGTCGCCACCATCACACGCACGTCGTCGCGGATAAAGCGAGTTTGGTTGGTGGCGCGGGTTTCGTCCTCCAACCCAGCATGATAGGGCAGCGCCTCGATGCCGTCTTGCTGGAGCCGAAACGCGAGTTCATCCACCTTTTTGCGGCTGAGGCAATAGACAATGCCAGCACCAGGGGTTTGGCGAATCAGGGTCAACAGATCGGCGTAGACCCCGCGCTGCTTGGGGCGCACTTCGTAATACAGATTGCTGCGGTTGAAGCTGGCGACGTGGATGCGCGGGTTCCGCAGGGTAAGCTGGGCGGCGATGTCTTCTTGCACGCGCTGGGTGGCGGTGGCCGTCAGCGCCATCATCGGCACGGCGGGATAGCGCTGGCGCAGGGTTTTGAGCTGGCGATATTCCGGGCGAAAGTCGTGCCCCCATTCCGACAGGCAGTGGGCTTCGTCGATGGCAAAGGCGGCAATGCCAACCTCAGCTTCGATGCGCTCCAAAAACGGCAAAAAGCGATCGCCCATCAGTCGCTCTGGCGCGACATAGAGCAGCTTGATTTTGCCCGCCAGCACCGCCTGTTCCTGACTTCGCAGTTCTGCCAGCCCCAGGCTGCTATTGAGAAACGCCGCGCCGATGCCGTTGTCCTGCAATGCCTGCACCTGATCCTGCATCAGCGCAATCAGCGGCGACACCACGATCGTCACGCCGTCCATCAGCAGCGCCGGAAGCTGATAGCAAATTGACTTGCCGCCGCCCGTGGGCATGATCACGAGTTGATCTCGTCGGGCGATCGCCGCGTCCACAATCTCCCGCTGTCCGGGGCGAAAGGCATCATAGCCGAAGTAGAATTTGAGGGCTTCTTCGGGAGTGGGCATGGGCAGGGGTGGGAGTGGCGTGGGGATGGCGGCGTGCCGTGAGAAAAATTTGCGGTCTAAGCTCAAGCTTACCCAAACTGGAGGTATCCCTAGCGTTCAACAGGGGCGATCGCACTTCGTTGTACTGTGCGTCATGTACCGCCGTTGGAACCTGGTTTGAATCTGGCCCATATTGGGAATGAGGTATCGGAGAATTTTGGAAAATTTTGGAGAACTCTGGAGTTTTGCGGGATTATGAAATCTGCACCAACCAACATTGCTTGGAGCTTGCTGGTGATGGGGGCGATCGCCCTGTTGCTCTTGTTCAACTCGTTTGTGGTGATCAATCCAGGACAGGCAGGCGTACTCAGCATCCTTGGAAAAGCCCAGGATGGCTCGTTGCTGGAGGGCATTCATCTCAAGCCGCCGCTGATCTCTAAGGTCGATATTTACGATGTCACGGTACAAAAGTTTGAAGTGCCTGCCCAAAGCTCCACCAAAGATTTGCAGTATCTCTCCGCCAGCTTTGCGATTAATTTCCGGCTTGATCCCGTGCAAATTGTCGAAATTCGTCGCAAACAGGGCACGCTGGCCAACATCGTGACCAAGGTGATTGCACCCCAGACCCAAGAAGCCTTCAAGATTGCAGCCGCTCGCCGCACCGCCGAAGAGTCCATCACTCAGCGAGAGGAACTGAGGCAAGATTTTGACATCGCCCTCAGCCAGCGGCTAGAGAAATACGGCATTTTGCTGCTGGATACCAGCGTGGTGGATGTTCGGTTTTCAGATGAGTTTGCCCGCGCCGTAGAAGATAAACAAATTGCCGAACAGCAGGCGCAGCGAGCCGTCTACATTGCTCAACAGGCCCAGCAAGAGGCTCAGGCAGAAATCAACCGCGCCAAGGGCAAAGCCGAAGCCCAGCGGCTATTGGCAGAAACGCTGAAAAGCGCAGGCGGGCAACTGGTGCTGCAAAAGGAAGCGATCGAGGCCTGGCGCGAAGGGGGGGCCCAGATGCCCCGTGTGCTGGTGATGGGCAAAGACGGGGGGAGCGTTCCCTTTTTGTTTAATCTGGGAGATCTGGATGCAGACCCGCAAACCCCGAACGAGACTTCATCCATGTCTCCGTCTCCATCTCCGCCACCCCCAAGTCGCAAAGTCATTAGCAAAGATTTATGATGCTGCATGATGCTGCTGCGTGAGGGTCTGCCCTTGGGCGATCGCCCCGCTTCCCTGCTTTGAATCTATGCTGCAAAACCCTGCTTTCCGAACGCCAATGGCGATCGCCCTGGGTGCCATCCTGGGTGCCCTCAGCCGATACTTTCTCAGCAGTTGGATTTCTCAATGGGTCGCCTCTGACTTGCCCCTGGGCACGCTGTTGGTCAACCTGACGGGCTGTTTTGGCATGGGGCTATTGGCAACCCTGTTTGGACAGCGAGTGCTGGGTCGTGCGCCCGAACTCCAGCTTTTGCTGACCACGGGGTTTCTTGGCTCCTACACGACCTTTTCGAGCTACGAGCTAGACCTAGCGCGGCTGGCCTATCGACGAGAGTTGACCGCAGATTTGCTCTACTGGGGCGCGAGTACCCTGCTGGGCTTTGGGAGCCTGCTGCTGGGGGTATGGCTGGCCAGGGCGATCGCCCCATCCGTTACCCTGGAGTAGCCAGGACTGCAAAATCTCGATGCTGCCATTGGCTGAACCAGATTCTCTACCGTTGACTGTTTTGCTGATTGCCCTGGGCGCGGTGCTGGGTGCATGGAGCCGC
>JBDNCP010000134.1:0-13316 GCA_046719575.1 Cyanobacteriota bacterium | reverse complement strand
ATTCGCAAGCGGGCGCAGTATGCGGCCGTGGGCATTCCTGAATATGTGATTGTTGATCCAGAAGAACAGGCGGTGCGGGTGCTGCGGCTGGAGCATGGTGAATATGTTGAATTGGGACGCTATGTGGAAGAAATGCGAGTCGCGTTCCCCACATTCCCCGCCCTCGACCTGACGGCAGCGCAAATTCTCAACGCGGGGCAATAGCGTGGAACTTGATTCAGAGAACTTGATTCAGAAGAGATACCGGAGGCGATCGCCATGACGTTTACCCAAAAGCTGACCTTTGCCGACTATCTCGCTCTGGAGGACACAGGCATCGAGGGCCGCGCCGAACTGATCGAGGGAGAACTGATTGCCTTGCCACCGGAAGCTGGATTAAATCTGGACATTGCTGCGTTTGTTTATATGGCGCTGGTGGGACTTGGCGTTCCCTACCCGCTGCTCCAGATGGGGCGGTGTGAGGTGCAAACGCCTGTTCTCGCGCCCAAAGATGCGGCAAATCGCTTTCCTGATTTGGTCGTGCTGCGGCCAGAGCATCGCGCCCTGACTCGCCAGCGCATGACCATTACACTGGAGATGCCGCCGCCGCTGTGGGTGATGGAGGTCGTCAGTCCAGGGAAAACGAACCACGACCGCGACTATGTTCGCAAGCGGGCACAATACGCGGCCGTGGGCATTCCTGAATATGTAATCGTTGATCCGCCGGAACAGGTGGTGCGGGTGCTGCGGCTGGAAAATGGCGAATATGCGGAAGCTGGGCGTTATAGGGACGATCTGCAAGTTGCGTTCCCCACGTTTCCAGATCTGAATCTCACCGCAGCGCAAATTCTCAACGCGGGGCAATAGCGTGGAACTTGATTCAGAAGAGATACCGGAGGCGATCGCCATGACGTTTACCCAAAAGCTGACCTTTGCCGACTATCTCGCTCTGGAAGACTCTACGCGAGAAGAAAAGTCAGAACTGATTAACGGAGAACTGATCGCCTTGCCACCGGAAGCCTGGTTGAATAACGACATTGCCATGTTTTTGTTTTTGCAACTGGTGGCCATCGGGGTTCCGTTTCAGCGCGTGAAGGTGCATAGCTGCGAACTGCAAACGCCAGTTTTGGAAGTTGGGGACGCGGCAAATCGTTATCCCGATTTGGTGGTGGTCGAGCCGGTGCATCGCGCCAAGCCCGACCAGCGAATGACCATCACGCTGGAGATGCCGCCGCCGCTGTGGGTGATGGAGGTGGTGAGTCCAGGTAAAACGAGTCGGCATCGCGATTACATTCGCAAGCGGGCGCAGTATGCGGCCGTGGGCATTCCTGAATATGTGATTGTTGATCCAGAAGAACAGGCGGTGCGGGTGCTGCGGCTGGAGCATGGTGAATATGTTGAATTGGGACGCTATGTGGGCGATCGCCCCATCGAGTCACCTACCTTCCCAACCCTAAACCTAACCGCAGCGCAGATTCTCAGCGCGGGGCAGTAGCTTGCATTCGGCTACTGGCCGTCAACCTCGCATTACCATCCAGCATTACAACACCCAGCATTACAAAAAGCCAAAGTAACTCAGCCCTTCCAAAATGCCCGCAGCACAGTGACCGTCTGCCAAATAGCGGTGCGGCGCGAGGTTTTCCTGATGCCACTGGCGCAGTTCGGGCATGGCATTGCCGACAATAATGCCGCGTTCTTCGCCCATCATAAACATCGACAGGTCGTTTCCCGAATCGCCGCAGGCCACCGTGCGGTCGGGGTCAAAGCCCCACTGCTGCCGCAAAAACACCATCGCTAGCCCTTTATTGGCGTTTTGGGGCAGGATGTCGAGGTGGCGGCCGCCGCTGTAGACGAGGTTGATTTGTAATCCCTGGGATTGCAAGGCGGCTTCTAGTTCTGGTAAGAGATCGGGGGCGATCGCCGCATCCAGAAAATAGCTGGCTTTGAACTCGTTTTGCTCCTCGGCGGGCTGGAGTTCCAGATCGGCAAAGTGGGCGACCGTCGCCACAATGCGATCGCGCGACCAGCCATCGCTCAGTTTTTCCCACCAGAGCGAGTCGGGGCTGCCGTCGGGATAGGTGATCGCCGTGCCCACGCCCGTCACCACGGCATCCGGCGGCAGCAGGGGCTTTTCGGACAGAAGCTGCTGATAAAGAGAGGGCGATCGCCCGGTTGAATAGACAATTTTGGTGTCATAGGTCTGGCGGTGTCGATCCAGCGCTTCATTTAGCTGCGCCATTGCTTCATCATCGCCCACCAGCGTATGATCCAGGTCGGTAATGAATAAAAACTGCGTCACGGCTCCTCTATCCTCCGGGTCAAACCGCTCTTACCATAGCTCGAAGCGGGAATACTACCAAGATAAGCGGGCCACATGGACGCAACCCTCATCCTTGCAGCAGAAAAACCGTATGACCCATGTAGAATTCTGCCCCAGCCACGCGGTGAAGCTGGCTAGCTAAGATAGCTAAGATTCAGTTTGCTCGATCAGCCTGTAGCGAGACCCTAATGCAGCGAAGAGACGTTTCTCAAGAGTCCAATGATGTGCCTTCTGTTTCAGAATTGACCTTTGCTAAGCCGGATCTAATCCAGAAGGACTCTGCTGACGGGTCAGGGCAAGCCGCACAATTGACTGCACCATCGGCTGAACGATGGCAGCCGTTGCAGATTGTTCAGGACTTGTGGCGATCGCTCCAGACGGGTGGCTTAGCAAATGTCGTGCTGCGCTATTTCGACCGCTATGTTTATCCCCAGCTTTCAATTGCCGACCGGGTTCAAAAGCCTGACGTTGGGTCTGTGTCTGCATCTGCTCAAGGGCCGATTGATGCTGCGACGGGACGGACTCAGATGACTCAGTTTGCCGATGAATTTTCTGAGAAAGATAAATTCTCTAGCCGGTTTCGGGCTAAAGTGGCGCGGACTTTTGGGCGATTCCCGGAGGGATTGCTTCGCGAATCGCCCCGCCTTCGGGCCGATGCTCCCGTGCCGCTGTGCTGGGCGGCGACAACGCTACGGCAGCCCTACGCCAACTTGGGCGACGCGCTCAGCCCAGTCATTGTCAGTGCCTTATCGGGTTTGCCAATTGTGCATCAGCGGTTTGACTCGTCTTCCGAGCGTCTGGCCAGCGTGGGGACCATCGGGCACGGGCTAAAGAATGGCTCGGTTCACCTGTGGGGCACGGGCATCGACGGCAAGCGCCACCCTTACCACCGCCACCTCACCTACTACGAGCGGCCGGAGAATACAGAGTTCACGATTCACGCGCTGCGCGGCCCCTTCAGCGCCAAAGTGTTTGAGAAGCAAGGCATTCCCGTTTCCGACGTGTATGGCGACCCGGTGATGCTGTTGCCAAAGATCATGTCTCCTGCTACAGAAAAAACTCACGAACTGGGCATCGTGGTGCATATTTCTGAATTGCGGGAGCTAAAAGATGGCGCAGCCGTGCGGCATGATCTGGGACGCTACTACATCCCCGAAGACCTACGCAACTCGGTGAAAATCATCACCACGCTCACCGATGCCAACCTAGCTGCGCTGGAAGACCGCGTGCGCGAAATGACTGCCTGCAAGCGCATCCTCAGTACCAGCCTGCACGGACTGGTGATCGCCGAAACCTACGGCATTCCCTGCGCCTACTTTCGCCCCTTTGGGCGCGGCCCGCTCCAGGTAGATTTGATGGACGAGCAGATATTTCTCGACCATCGCGTGCGCGACTATTACGCAGGCATGGGGCTAAAGACGCTGGGAATCTTTTGCCGCGAACGCAAGCGCCCGACCAACTGGGAACGGGCGATCGCCGCGATTGACCGCATTTGGCAACCCGTCGAGTGGTCGCCCCAGCGATTGCTGGAGACCTTTCCACTGCCGCTGGCGGTTAATCCAATGGAGGTAGATAAATTTGGCGATCGCGCCTTGCTAGAGCGCATCAGACTATAAAAACACGGTTGAAAAACTAAAAAACTTAAAAAACGCGGGCCATGCCCGCGTTTTCGTGTTCTTAAAGCTTCGTGCCGCAACTTGGACAGAAGTTATTATCCGGCTGGTTCTCTGTCCCGCAGCGATGGCAAACCACAAGCGCCTGCTCTGGCTCTGCCTTGGGGCGTTCCGGCAGACCAATCATCTGCGAATTGCTCTTGCCCGGAGCCACCATCGGATAGCAGTTTTCATTGCGATTCACATGCACATCCATCAGCACCGGGCCAGGATGAGCCAGCATTTCGGCGATCGCCCCAGCTAATTCCTCCCGGCTGTGAACCACCATTCCCTTCACGCCATAAGCCTCAGCCAGCTTCACAAAATCTGGCATACTCGGCTTCATCTCCGAAGAAGAATAGCGCTCCTCGTAGAAAGTCTCCTGCCACTGGCGCACCATGCCCTGCCAGCCGTTGTTGATAATCACGGTCTTGGCAGCAATGCCATACTGCGCCAGCGTGCCTAGCTCCTGGATATTCATCTGAATGCTGGCATCGCCGCTAATGCAGATCACCTGCTCCTCCGGCAGCGCCATCTTCACCCCCATTGCCGCAGGCATCCCAAAGCCCATCGTGCCCAGGCCGGCGCTCGAAATCCACTTGCGCGGCCCTGTCTTGAGAAACTGTGCTGCCCACATCTGGTGTTGACCCACATCCGTTGTGTAGTAGGCATTGGGCGCTTGCCGACCCACTTCTACAATCACTTCCTGAGGCGAGAGCATATCAGGATACTGGGGCACCACCAGCGGATAGTCATGTTTCCAGCGGTCAATGCGGGACAGCCACTCCTGCGTCTGGTAAGGGTCGGGCGCAACGCCGCTTTCCATATCGCGCCGCAGCAAATCCGCCAGCACATGGCGCACATCACCTACAATCGGAACCTCTGGCGCACGGTTCTTGCCGACCTCTGCTGGGTCTACATCGATGTGAATGACCTTGGCGCGAGAGGCAAACTCATCCAGTTTGCCCGTCACCCGGTCATCAAAACGGGCCCCCACGGCAATCAGCAAGTCACACTCGCTGACGGCATAGTTCGCATAGGCAGTGCCGTGCATCCCTAGCATCCCCACCGACAGCGGATGATGCTCGTCAAAGGCCCCCTTACCCATCAGCGTCGTTGTCACAGGCAGGCGAAACCGCTCCGCCAGCGCGTGAACCTCAGCATGGGCATCTGCCGTAATTGCACCGCCGCCCACATAGAGGAGCGGCTGCTTCGCTTCTCGAATCAGCTTCAGCGCCTTTAGAACCTGGTTTGGATTGCCGCGCACTGTGGGGCGATAGCCTGGCAATTTTACGCTTCCTGGCTCCACAGGCACATAGTCACATGCCTCTAGCCCGACATCTTTGGGCACGTCAATCAGCACCGGGCCAGGACGACCAGAGCGGGCGATATAGAAAGCTTCAGCCACGATCCGCGCCATGTCTTTGGGATCACGCACAACGTAAGAATGCTTCACAATCGGCAGCGTGATGCCGAAGATGTCTGTTTCCTGAAACGCATCCGTGCCGATCGCGCTGCGAGAGACTTGCCCCGTCACCACCACCAGTGGAATCGAATCCATCTGCGCTGTGGCGATGCCCGTCACCAGGTTTGTCGCGCCCGGGCCAGACGTACCAAAGCACACGCCGACTTTCCCCGTGGCGCGGGCGTAGGCATCGGCGGCATGAGATGCGCCCTGCTCGTGGCGCACCAGAATGTGGCGGAGTGCGCCCGCCTGCTCAAAGCGATATAGCTCGTCGTAAATCGGTAAAATCGCGCCGCCAGGATAGCCAAAAATATGCTGAACCCCGTGCCGTACCAGGCTATCCATCAGAGCGTAGGCCCCAGTGGCCCGGATAGGCGCAGCGAGGGGGGGTGCAGGAACACGAGCAGCGGAAGCAACCTTGGACGGATCGGGCAAAAGTTCTCGCATAGCTAGGCTTTTTATCTGTATCGATTGATGCATAAGACCGGATATCCCAGTCTAGTTCTGATGTTGCAATCCTGTCGAGTGACCTAAGTAGGTGATTTTTAGGGATTCTCTAGGGATCGATATGGATGCGGTTCTAGAAAAGGGAGCAAACGCCAACCATTGCTGCAAAGATGTGCTGCAAAGATGCTGTTGAAAGCCGTCCGCAGGGCCCCTAGTCTCTCGGCTCCACCTCTGCTGAAACCTCGGTTTTTCGAGATACTCAGCGATTCCGAGCAAACATCTCAAAGGATGCTTTTGAAGCCGTTTCGATCCCCACTTACCAGTTATTTTTGAGCGTGTCAAATTTGGCTGAATTTGGCTATAACTTGTCAAGAATTGGTGACTATTGTAACGATTAGAAATCATGCCAGAGCTTGAGGCGTAGGCGGCTCAACGGAGGAGTGAATGCGCTGGAGCAGTGTGTTGAATGGCTCCCAATCATCTGATTCGGCGATCGCCCCCCACACGGCTTCAATTTCTGGACGCACGACTACCACCGTCGGGTTGTGCTGCGCCAGCCGCGCTTTTACGCCGAGAAGTGCGGCTTCAGGAACCTGGTTTAGCGCTCGATGATAAGCCAGCCGCCATGCTTTGAAGGTGCTTTCCAGCGCGTCGGCATTACTGGAAACCGAGTCGGCAAAAATCAGCGCGGCATCCTCTCGCCAGCGCGGCGAAAACTGCTCCCGCAGCGTCCGAAAAAAGTCGTGATAGCCAATCTTGGTCGCCTGCAAAAACTGGATTGTCCGCCCAATTAGCTCATGCCCTATCTCAGTTGGCAACTCGTCAAACCCCAGCTTTTGCAGCATTAATTGACTATAGGCAGCAATGTAGTGCGCCTCAAACGTTGCCAGGCCAGCTTCCAGATCCGCTGCATCCATCACCTGTTTCAATGGCTCCTGCAACAGTTCCAGATTTAGCTTGCAGATGCCCGGCTGGTTGGCGTAGGCATAGCGCCCCATCTGGTCAAAATAGGCCGCGGTAAAGCGGGGATCAAATCGTTCGATGAAGGCGTAAGGGCCATAGTCAAAGCTTTCGCCCGTAATCGCCATATTGTCGGTATTCAGCACGGCATGACAAAAGCCCGCCGCCATCCATTGGGCTGCCAATTCTGCCACGCGCTGCACCAGTTCGGCATAAAATCGGGCATCTCGATCGGGGTCGGCGCTGAGGTGCGAATAGTAGGTATCGATGACGTGATCGAGCAGCTTGCGAATCAGGTCGGGGCGTTCGAGGTAGTGTAGTCGCTCGAACGTGCCAAACCGAATGTGCGATCGCTGCATTCGCACCATTACCGACGAGCGGGTTGGCGACGGTTCATCCCCCCGCCACAGGGACTCCCCGGTTTCTATCAGGCTAAGGCAGCGCGAGGTTCGCACGCCCATGACGTGCAACATCTCTGCCGCTAGCACCTCGCGCACACCACCCTTCAACGTCAGCCGCCCATCGCCGCCGCGAGAATAGGGCGTAGTGCCGGATCCCTTTGTGCCTAAGTCGTAGAGATTGCCATCGATCCCGCGCACCTGGCCATACAAAAAGCCGCGCCCATCCCCCAGATCGGGATTGTAATAGCCAAACTGGTAGCCGTGATAGCGCATTGCCAACAGCGGAAATCGGCCCTCAAACCTGCCAAATGCCTGAATGAAATGGTCGTTTGTCACTTGGCTCGGGCGCAGCCCAAACGTAGCTAGCAGGTCATCATTGCGAAACCGCAGAAGATGCTGAGGAAATTGGGCTGCGTCCACTGGATCGGCATATTCTCCGCCAAGGGATTCAAACGCAGGCTCAAAATCGAGGTTTAGAAGCGGGTTGTCTGGCAAATGATCAGGGGATCTGTCAGCAGTGCTTACAGGATTAGTCATCACAAAGCGGGCTTTATTTACAAAATTTAATAGAAAGGCGGCGAAATTTGAAGGTTATTTGCTTCTTATTTGCTTCATTATCCTCAGCACAAAGGCCAGCAAACCATTGTGGAATCAAGTTTCTGGCTGCTTTTCTGGCTGCTTTCCTTGCTTCTCCTGCAAGAACGATTTGCCACCGCTTTTGTGGGAGTGTGTTAGGGTTAAGTGGGATTATTTTCGGCTGTGTACTCGTGTGACGAATGGCTCTCCGAATCTAACTCTCTGCAACTTTCTTTGATTCTGGAAGGAGTCCAAATGTCGATTTACATTGGTAATCTGTCCTACGAGGCCACGCAGGAAGAAATTACCCAAGTTTTCGCTGAATATGGTACGGTGAAGCGTGTTCAGCTTCCTACTGACCGGGAGACGGGCCGTCCTCGTGGTTTTGGCTTTGTGGAAATGAGTACGGATGCGGAAGAGGAAGCCGCCATTGAAGCGCTGGACGGCGCTGAGTGGATGGGCCGCGATCTGAAGGTGAACAAGGCTAAGCCTCGTGAAGATCGCTCCTCTGGCGGTAGCTGGGGTGGCAATCGGGGTGGTGGCGGCAACTTCTCTCGCCGCTACTAGGTTCCTATTGGGGCCCGCTTGGAGCATGGGGACTTAAGGTCATTTTTGAGCTAAAGCGCGACTCTGGTTTCTAGCATTTGCCTGTTTGCTTGGGGCTGCATGAAGCAAATGTGCGGTTCCAAGCAGTTATTTTTATCTTTTCGGGTTGGTTCTTCCGGCTTTTCTGTGAAAGAGTAGCGTTCGCTACTCTTTCACAGAAAACAAAACCCTCAGGATAGTGATTTTGGCTTGGTGATCAGCGAAACTTATCACCAAGCTTCCGGGAGAACCTTCGGGTTTTAGATTTGCTGCTGCGATGAGAGGCGCTTGATGTTTGGGCGATCGCCCTATCGCTCCTGACTAAGGATTTTGCAAACAGGCTGATTGAGATTTTTTCAAATCTCCAGTCTGAACATTTAAGAGGAGATGGAATGGCCCAAGTTGTACTTGGAGAAAACGAAGGAATTGAATCGGCCCTCCGCCGCTTCAAGCGCAAAGTTTCTCAAGCAGGAATCTTCCCAGATATGCGGAAGAATCGGCATTTTGAAACACCGATTGAAAAGCGAAAACGGAAGGCTTTGGCAAAGCGAAAACTGCGCCGGAAACGCTTCTAGAATCGCTGTTGCAAGAAAACAGGCTGTTCCTCTTCCAATTTCCTGTGTCTTGAGGTGGGGTCGGATATCAGGCTGAATATAAATCAAACGATGCTGTGGGTTGTGGCGGGCTTGTATCCGCACGCGCACAGCATTTGTATTTGGGGTCAGTATTTGGGGTCAGTATTTGGGGTCAGTATTTGGGGTGAGTATTTAGGGGTATTTAGGGTCGGAATTTGGAGCCTGTGCGACCGTAGGGGTATAACATGGGTAGCTAACAGCAAACAGGAACGGCAGACATGCTTCTCATGGAGTGGCATGTTTTGGAGGCAGGGCGGGCGGCTTATGATTATTGCGATCGCCAATCAAAAAGGCGGCGTTGCAAAAACTACCTCTACAATTGCACTGGCGGGTCTGCTGGCGGAGGAGGGGCCCTGTCTTGCCGTGGATCTCGACCCGCAGGGTAATTTGTCTACCGGGCTGGGTGTGGATGCATCGTCGGTTCCCTATACAACCTATGACGTGATTACCGCGAAGGTTGGCATTGCAGAGGCGATTGCTCCCACCCGATTTGGGCTGAGCCTGCTGGCCACCGATATTTCCCTGGTCAAAGCAGAAAAAGATTTGCTCTCCCATCCTGACCGATTTTATGCGCTGAAAACGGCGCTGGAACCTGCCAGGTCTCAGTTTGAGCAAATTCTAATCGACTGTCCGCCCAGTCTCGGTTTGCTGACGCTCAATGCTTTATCAGCCGCAGACTGGCTGCTGATTCCTGTGCAGTGCCAGTTTTTTGCGATTAAAGGGCTGGAGGGATTGCTGGAGACAATTGACTCGGTAAAGAGCCGCCTGAATCCTGGTTTGCGGGTGTTGGGTGTACTGCCGACAATGGCAGAAACTAATACAGTGATTACCCAGGACGTGCTGAAACTCTTGCGATCGCAGCTTGACGGTGTGCGTGTGTTTGATCCCGTACCCAAGTCAGTGCGCTTTCCAGAGTCCAATATGGCAGGCGAACCGATTCATGTGTTTACCCGCGAGTGGCGCGTTGTACAGCCTTACCGTGAGGTGGTGCGTGAACTGCTCATGCTGGAGGAGGCGTAGCCTGTGGGCGTGTTTGGGCAAGCGTATCAGTACGCGATGGAAAACTGGGAGGGGCTGCTGAATGCATTGCAGCAGCATTTGGGGCTGGTGGTGGTGCCGCTGGCAGTGGGGTTGCTGCTAGGATTACCGCTGGGGCTTTGGAGTGCGCGATCGCCCACCGTGTCTGTCGTTCTGATCAACAGCTTCAATGCGCTGCGGGTCATTCCTAGTCTGGCGATTTTGTTCCTAGCGATCCCCTACTTTGGGTTGAGCTTTCAATCGGCGGCGATCGCCCTAACGCTGCTAGTTATGCCGCCGATTCTAATCAGCACCGATGTTGCTTTTCGCACCATTGACCCAATGATTCGCGAAGCTGCCCACGGCATGGGCATGAGTCCGGTGCAGGTGTTGCAGCAGGTGGAGTTTCCCCTGGCCTTGCCCGTGATTATTGCAGGCATCAAAACAGCCCTGGTGGAGGTGATTGCCAGCGCAACGCTAGCAGCCTTTATCGGCGCGGGCGGGCTGGGAACCTTTATTGTGCGCGGCTTCGCACTATACGACAGTGCTATTTTGCTGGTGGGTGCGATGCCTGTGGCACTGCTGGCACTAGTGGCCGAACTGGGCATGAGCGCATTGCAAAGGTCGGTGCAGCCTCCTACTCGTTAGGCTACGCTTCTGTTAAGCCTCTTCAGGATTAAGCTGCATCATCTCCCAAGTGGTGTAAGTGCCGATGGGACTCCAAATCAGGTAAGGCAGTAGCAGCCAGGCCGCCGGGCGCGACAGCGGCAGCAGCATGATAAACAGGGCGATCGCCACGACCAGCCCCGCCGCCCCCAGCCAAAACCCGACGCGAATCCGCCGCACACTCAGCATCACGGGCGTATAGAGCAGCGTCACAATTTCTAGCAGCAAGTAAACTGCCATCAGTCTCCAGGTTCTGGACGTGCCTGGTTCGCGCTCCCAGATGATGTAGGCCGACCAAGCGGCACAGGTAAAGACCGTCGTCCAGATCACCGGGATGAATTTCTCAAACGTGAGCCAGTCTGGCCGCCGCAGCCGCCGAAACCAGCCGCGCCCCCGCGCAGTGGTCAAGCTGCCCAGCGCAAATGCTAGACCCAGCATGACCCCACCAATCACCATCCAAGATCGAATCATGGGAACTGAGAGCAATCGCTCCAAAAATTACTCTTATCGCTGCTAATTCTAGTCGGTTCAGCGATTTTCTCGAATCTGTCTATTGTCACAGAGCAGGGGTTAGAGGGGATGCAGACGGAGAGCGGCTGGTTAGTGATGAATCAGCAGCGTGCAGAGGGGCAAGCAAGCAGCCAATAGCCAGAACCAGGGTAGGCGATCGCCCTCTACTAAACTTGCCAACTCACCATCGGCATCGGGCAGCAGCGCTTCAATCCGCTCTGTCAGACGACAAGGCGGCACCGCCTCACCAAACGCTGTATAGGGAAAGTCAACCTTTGTCAGTGGCGACTTTACCACCTGCACCAGTGATTCTGCCAGCAGCAGCGGGTCGACCTGCTGAGCCGCCCAGCGATCGGCGCGGAGTTCTCGCAACCGCAGTAGCTCTTGCCAGAGGGCTTCAGTATGGGGAAGCCAAGCTGTAAGCCCCCGCAGCCAGCCCAGCCAGAAAAACCAGAAGGTGTCGCGGTAGTGGGTATGGGCCTGCTCGTGGGCTAGCACAGCGGCGATCCGCTCGACAGAAAGGGTGTCTAGCAGACCCCGGCTGACCACGAGTTCGGGTTGCCAAAACCCGATCTGAGCCGCAAATAGTGCCGGAGTATCTAGCAGGCGAGCGGTTGCACTGCCGATTTCCACCACAGGTAGAGATTGCAGCGATTGGCGCGATCGCCCCACCTGCCAGCCCAACCGCAGCAGCAGTCCGCCCGCCACAGTCAAGCTGCCGACGGCCAAGACCCAGCCGAGAGCGCCAACGGACAGCCCCAGCATGTGCCCCTCGCGGCCCATACAAAAGACGGCGATGACGGTACACAGCAGCAATAGTGGCGCAAATAGAAACGGCCCCAGTGCCGCCGTCCACCGATGGGCAGGCGCAACCGGCCAGTGCTTGGCGACTAGGCGCGAGAGAACGGCGAGGGCGATCGCCCCCAAAATCAGCATTAGGTGCATGGGCCGCCCTCCCGCTTTTGCCGTGCTGCCTTCAGCCGTTGAGTAATGGCATCCAACTGTTCCAGGCTGGCAACATCTAGGTCATCGGCAAAGGCCGCCACCATATCAGGATTGCTAATCGCCAAAAAGCGATGCAGATGCTCGTGTGCTTGGAGCATATGTGCCTCTTCTTTCGACACCAGTGGTCGCCAATGAAATGCCCGACCGCGGCGATCGCACGCCAGCCAGCCCTTCCCTGTCAGCCGATTCAGCACGGTGGTCACAGATGCGTAGGCTAGCTCCCGATTGGGGTCGGACAAAATGCGATCATGGATCTCTTTAACCGTTGCCGATTCCAACTGCCACAAAATTTCTAAAATCTCACGCTCTAGGGGCCCCAGAGAAAGCTGACGGGGGCGAGGTTCGGGTAATGCCATACGCACCTAAAGTTGCAATCTCAATCTGCCGATGTTGAAAGATGATGTCAAACGATGTTGAACCCAAGTCGAATAAACGCCAAAGTGACACCGAAACAATACCGAAACAATACCGAAACAATAAACAAATAACGAGACTGAAATAATAACGATATTGAAGAACTCCTCCACTGTCCTTAAGCTTAGCCCAAAACTGATCCCTTCCTATGGCAATCCCAAATAGGTTATGAGAGGCATACTCCGCTGGAATGGAACTTTTATAACCGTACTCATCTCACAACTGATTTAGGACTGCTGTAGTCAACAAGACATCAGGGCTTCGGTGCCTGATTGACGGACAAAACTTCTGCAATCTGGATTCACTCATAGGTCGGGTTAGCGTCAGCATAACCCAACTAAATTGATTTAAGCGAGTACTGGGTTTAACGTTGCTTAATCTAGCCTAGGCAAAAAGATTGATCAGTCAACCAGCTTCGGTGCAGTATCGCTGCTGCAAATTGGTAGCAAATTTAAGCTAGAGATAAGCTTAAAGACAGCCATTTGGGGAGCGGTAAATAATGGCTTAGATGGCTTACGTAGTTGCTCATTAAGCTTGCTCATTAAGCTTGCTCATTGAGCTTGCTCATTAAGCTTGCTCGTGGATCTCAGTATCCCATCTTTAAACTATCCAATCTCCAAAATGGAGCAACAAAGAAAGTCGCTAGACGCTACACAAACGCTTGACAAGCCATCCAAAATCGCG
>JBDNCP010000133.1:0-13336 GCA_046719575.1 Cyanobacteriota bacterium | reverse complement strand
CCGTGAAGTCCGCTACGTCTTCAGCTATATCGGCGTAGGGGTCAACCTGGGCATCGCGGGGGATGCCGCGATCGGCGACACCAGCTTTGCCGTCCTCAGTAAGATCGCCCTCAATCCCTACCTCTCCCTGCGTCCCAGCCTCCTGATCGAAGACGACGTGAGCTTTCTGGTTCCCATTACCTATGACTTTGGCATTGCCGGGCCGGGCGCAGGCATTGCACCCTTTGCAGGTCTGGGACTGACCTTCTCCACAGGCAATGACAACAACGTAGACTTGTTGCTGACGGGCGGGCTAGATTTTCCGATCAACAATTCTCTAGTCGCGACGGCATCGGCCAACCTCGCGCCCTTTGGCGATGAAGTGGACTTTGGCATCCTGCTGGGTTTAGGCTACACCTTTAGCGCTCGTCGGGCCGTGGTGCGTCGTCCTACGATCGCCGATGTGCAAGATGCCGTTGGGGGCACTGCTGATGCGCTCGGCCGCAGATCCCGCATCAACCCCAGCTTCATTGGCGCGGGGGCAAACCTAGGCATCGGCGGCGACTCTGCCCTGGGCAACACTAGCTTTGCCCTCCTGAGCAAGTTTGCCCTCGGTCGCACGCTGTCGATCCGCCCAGGGCTGCTGATCGAAGACGAGGTGGAAGTGCTGCTCCCCATCACCTTTGACTTGGAGCCGATTCGCACGGGATATGCAACGCTGGCTCCCTATGTCGGCGCGGGGCTTGCCTTCTCCTTTGGCGACGACAGCGAAGTAGACCTGCTGGTGACGGGCGGTTTCGATATCCCCCTCACCTCTTCTCTGGCGCTAACGACGGGCATCAATTTTGGCTTGTTTGACAGCTTTGATATAGGCGCAACGCTGGGTCTGGTCTATACCTTCTCGCCTTACTAAGCCGAGGAATAGGGCCGTTTCTAGTTGAATGACCAATCTGGTTTCCCCGCCCTGCGGGAAGCAAGCTACATCCCCCAACCCCTTTTCCCACAAGGGGCGAAGGGGAGCTAGGACAGTAAGCTGGATGTTCAAAATCCCTCTCCCGCTCTGGGAGAGGGACTTTGGGTGAGGGCGATAACCTTTTGTCAGTCAATCAGGTCTTAATGTTAGGACAAGGGGTGGAAATCAGGCAAAGTAGGTGTCCACAGGTAAAGCGCCCAGCGTTGCGTGATTTGGCGCGAGGGTTGCCCCGTTTAGATTGACGACCAGATCATCTTTGGCGCTGAAGCTGGCTGTGCCGTTGTTGGCAGACAGGTATAGCTCCCGCTTCCACCGAAACATCACCGCTTCGTTGGCTCTGAGCGCCTGACGACCACTGCGTTTATGGTTTTTGTCGGCGTAGGCCAGATTGACGGCATCTTCCAGGGTTTTTGCCTTGATGTTGCCTGCGTTAAACAGCGCCTTTGGCCGATTGAGCGTGGTCAGGTTGTTGTCAAAGTCAAATACGAGGCGATCGCCCTCCAGCACATTGAAATCCAGAATGCGATCGGGCGCAGTCACCAGCGATTGCTTAAACGCTTTGCCCTGCCGACTCGCGCTATAGACAAACCAATCGGCTCCCGTGCCGCCAACCAGCGTATCGCCGCCTGCCCTACCCAGCAGAATGTCGTTGCCGCCCTGGCCCCGCAGAATATCTGCCCCCGCAGTGCCCAATAAAATGTCGTCGCTATCAGTCCCCGTGATTTCATTGGGTGGGTTCAGTGGTGTGCCCGTTGCACCAAATTCAACGGCTCCAATGTCAATTTTGCTGTCGCGGGTGCGGCCAAGCTGGTCAGTGGTCGGTGCGCCAGAACTTACGCCTGCGTTGATGGCGGCGCTGCCCTCCAGCAGCGGATGAAACAGCAAAAAGCCGCCGCTCACCTGCTGCAAACTGCCCAGCTTGGGGTCGGCAATGCGGATGCCAGAAAACACCAGATTGCTGCTGTTTGCACCGCCCGCAAAGGTGGAAAATTGCAGGTTGCCGCCGCCGTTGGCAAACGTGCCGCTGCTCTGCTGCTGAATGTTCCAGGTGTTGCCGCCATTGGCTGCGGTGTTGTTGAAAAAGACGGTATTTCTCAGCGTGGCCGTGTTGCCGCCTGCAACCGAAACGCCGCCGCCGACCCAGCCTGCCGTGTTGAGGGCGATCGTGGTGTTGACAATTGTGGCGTTGTTATACAGCGCCATGCCACCGCCGATATTGCTCGATCCGCGCCCCGTGACCGAGTTCCCCGAAAAGGTACTGTTGGTAATTGTGGCGGGCGCTTTCATCGTCCAGATGCCGCCGCCCTGGCCCGTGGCGCTGTTGCCGACGATCGCCGTGTTGCTAATGGTCAAGCCCCGGTTTAGGTCGTTGCTCATGACCACGATCGCCCCGCCGTTGCCATTGTTTCCCTGGGGCAGCGCGGTCACCGCATTGTCTTTGAACAGGCTGCCCATGATGGTGACGCTATCCTGCTTGCCCGTGTAGAGGTAGGCTGCGCCGCCTTCGCCCTTGCCCTTGTTGCCCTCAAACACGCTGTTGACAATCCGGATAAAGCCAGAAGCTTCGCTGGTAGAACTGGCGCGGTCGGTATAGATTGCGCCGCCAAACCCCCGCAAAAATGGGTTGGGCTTGCCGGTGTCGTAAAAAGCCGCCGTGGTGCTGTTGTTGAGGAATTTGGAATTTTCGATGGTCAGCTTGCCGTTGAGGCTGTTGATTGCGCCGCCGTTGATGCCCTGGTTGTTGACAAACTCGCTATTTCTGACCGTCAGCGGGCCGGGGCCCCAAAAGGCGATCGCCCCTGCGCCGCGCTCGTCGTTGCCCGCCGTCGCCTTGTTGCCCGTGAACTTGCTGCCCGTCACCGTCAGCGACCCCTCAAAGGCGCTGAACACCGCGCCGCCGCCCTTGTTGGCCACGTTGTTGGTAAAGACGACGTTTTCTAGCGTCAGCCGGCCTTGGTGTTCTGTGGCGATCGCCCCGCCGCGCTCGGTGGTGAAGCCATTGGTCAGGGCCAGATTTTTTACCGACAGGCTGGTGGGCTGCACCGAGGTCGATTGCAGGTTAAAAATGCGTGATGTTTTATTACCGCTGATTTTTAATCCTGGTGCATTGCTGCCGTCGATGGTCAGATTTTTGCCTGCGGGGATGTTGATCTGGCCGCTGGTGAGGGTAATGGTCTGCCCGGCCAGGCTGTTGGCAAAGCGAATCGTGCTGCCGCTGGTGGCCTGGGCGATCGCCGCCCGCAATGATCCAGCACCGCTGTCGGCCGTCGTCGTCACCGTAATAATTGTGGACATGAGTGTTCCCTTCTGATGGTTAGCTGTAGAAAATGCATGTAAAATGCACGAGAAATGCAATGAGCATTGACACCTTAGAAATCCAGTCTAGGAACGCGCAGTGAAATGCTCATCAGATGAATCAGTAGATGCACACGGAACGGAATCAGCCGAGTCAAGGAAACACAAAACCGAACGAAGTAGCATGAACCTGCTAGATTTTCCTGGAACCTCAAAATTCATTCAGGAAACATGCCCGCGGGTTCATCACTTTTTCACTTAAGTGAAGCCTTAAGTGAAGCCTTAAGTGAAAACCATTTGCACAGGCAGCACACCCGCTCGCTGCTGGCGCGGCGACAGCGAAATTCCCGTCAGATCGATTACGCCATCCTGGGCTGCGCCAAAGCCAGCGCCCTCTGCGTTGATCGAGATCAGTGTGCGGCTACCCCAGGAAAACAGCACCGCTTCACCGATTGCGAGGGCTTGCTTGCCCGCCTGTTGCTGGTTTTTGTCGGCGTAGGCAGCGGCAATCGCCCCCCTCAGCGTGCCAGCCTGCACCGTGCCCGCATGAAACAAACTCTTGGGCAACACCGACTCGCCGTTGACTTCGATCAGGAGGCGATCGCCCTGAGCGGGGTTAAAATCCGTGATGCGATCCAGATTGGCGAGCCGTGAGCCATCCAGCGCCGATTTCAGCGTCGCGCCAACATAGACAAACGTATCGGCCCCTACACCGCCTGTCAGGGTGTCACCGCCTGCGCCGCCCCACAGCAGATCGTTGCCGCCATCGCCCAACAGCGTGTCGCCACCCACGCTGCCCACTAGCCAATCATCCCCAGCGCTGCCTTCCCACCGCAGCCCCCGCCCAAACTCAACCGCGCCAACGTCAGGTTGGGCATCGCGGCTTAGTCCCCGCTGGTCTAGTCGGGGTGCGCCCGCACCTGCCCCTGTGTTAACCGCAGGGCTACCTGCTAGCAGCGCGTGGGTTTGCCCCAGCCCGCCGTTTGCCTGGAGTTCGCCGAGTTTGGGGTCAATGATCCGAGAATTAGCTACGACTCGCGGATCGTCTTTACTCTGCGTCCCTGGAAATTCAATATTGCCGCCCCCATCGATCAGCGCCCTGCGGGTTTGAACGCGCGTCTTCCAGGGATTGTTGGCGGTGTTGAACGCCACGATGGAGTTTTTGAGCGTAATTGACTGATCGCCCATCCAAAACGCGCCACCCTGAAACCCGGCGTGATTGTAAGCAATGGTGACGTTGGTCAGGGTTGTAGGAGAACTGGTGCGGTTGCCAAACGTAATCGCGCCGCCCAGCCCACCACCGTTGCCATCGTCGGCTCGATTGCCCGAAAAAGTTGTATTCACGATGGTTGTCGGCGACGACTCACCCACCCACAGCCCACCCCCCTGCCCTTGGGCGGTGTTGTTGGCTAGGGTGCTGTTTCGCAGGGTCAGTTCGGCGTTGCCGTGGCGCAGCCCGCCGCCTAGTGCCTCGCCATCCGCGCCGCGAATGACCGTATTGCCGACAATCGCACAGTTTTCAATCAGCACCTTGTCGGGCGGATAGGCAAAGAGAAACAGCCCGCCCCCTTGGGCCGCACCGCGATTATTTTCAAAGCGGCTGTTGCGGAGGGTGATCTGGCCGCCAATGGGACCGTAGCTGCCATTTGAGCCAGACGCATTGGCTCCGTCGGTGTAAATTGCGCCCCCATAGCCGCTAACCCCCCGCTCAGACGCGCCCGGGGTCGAGTCGTTGCCGCGAAAGACCGAATTTTCGACGGTTAGCTCACCCAGCAGGCTATTGATTGCACCGCCATTGATGCCGCGATTGCGGAGGAATCGGCTGTTGCGGATGGTCAGCACGCCCCCGCTCTTGGTGCCGATTGCCCCACCGCCCCGCTCGTTTTTGGCGAGGGTGCCGTCATTGGCAATGAACGTACTGCCCTGCACGACCGTCCGCCCTCGAAATCCGGTGTATATTGCCCCGCCAAATCCGGCTGCGTTTTCCTGGAAGCGACATCGGATCACCGTTAGTTCGCTGCTGTTTCCGGTCAAGATTGCGCCGCCGCCGCCCGACTCTTCGGTATTGCCTGCCGCCCGGCCGTGCTTAAACGCCAAATCTCGCAGGGTCACTTTGGCGCTGCTTCCAATCTGCAAAATGCGGCTGGTGCGGCCACCGCTGAGGGTGATTCCGGGGGCTGTTGAGCCATCTAGCGTAATGGAGCGATTGATCGCAAGTTGGCCGCTGGTCAGGGTAATGGTTTTGCCCTGGAGGTTGGCGGCAAAGCGGATGGTCGCTCCGTTGGCCGCCTGGGCGATCGCCGCCCGCAAAGAACCTGCACCGCTGTCGGCGGTCGTGGTCACGGTGATGATTGTGGACATAAATGTTTTTTGCTGATGGTTAGCTAGAGGAGGTGTAACCGGAAATTGACACGCTAGAAATCAACCTGAGGCACGTCACAAGAAATGCTCAGAAGCGTGAGTCTTTCACGGCTGATGGGCGATCGCACAATCGCCGCTATTGAACTTAAAATGCAGCGTCTGTCATACAAAGCCAGGTTATTTTGACCTCAAAAATCAAGTTTTGCTGGGTTGATTTTTCAGAAATTATTCAGGATGCATTCAACACTTATCCAGAACGCGACTGAACTAACTGAACTAATTAGGTAGACGCAAGGCGTAAGATTTTGTTCGCAAAGTTCGCAAAGACTGTTCGCAAAGACCAGGATTTCATGCATAAAGATTTCATGCATAAAAAAGTTGGAGGGCGATCGCCCCATCTCTTCAAAAAGCTCCTGAAAAAATTGCCGCAAAAAATTGCCGCAAAATATCAAGATAACAACCCTTAATGATGCCCTGGCACAGCACAAGAGTTCAAAAATCTGCGACTCAACGATGGTCTTTGACAATCGAACGATGAAATGGGATACGAGTTGCGTCTTGTTTTAGACGGCTGAAAACATAAAGGAAAAAAGCCAAAAGGATGAACCAAAAAGCACCCAAGAAGCCTGACTTGGTAGATAGGGAAGGGGTTTGGGCTGAATATTGGGCTGAATAATGGGCTGAATAAATATATGCCCTAAAATATATGCCCTGAAATATATGCCCTAAGTTTATATGCCCTAAATTTACACCCTATGAGATGATTGGTAGGCGCTACCTGAAACGCATAATAGAAGAAGCTGACAAGCGATCTTTCAGAAAGCCCAGGCTGCAAAAAAGGGATCACAATCTATCCAGGAAATCAACTCTTGAGCATGACCAGATCTGCTTAGACAAGGCACCCGATCCGGTTCCACGCTTTCATTAATAGCCTACACTGTGCGTAAAACATTCCGTAAAACCGCTGAAAATGTTTATTTGCCAGCATCGTTAATTGCGAACTGCATTCCTGACGATCGTCGTCAACATTTGATAGTCCCTTCGTAGTGGTCTGACAGGGCTTGAACTCGTTGACTGACAAAACATTTACTGCTGGCGGCTGAAAGCCGTGCCTACACAGGCGAAACACGCCTACGCGGGTTTTGGGTCAGGGTAGAGCGTCGGCGAAGGCCGACTTCGTTGATGGAGCAGCGGTTTCAACCGCCTAGTGACCTAGTTTTGTCAGTCAATCAGGGGCTTGAATAGACTTCTTGCCTGAATCGTGGCGCGGCGGTACCGCGCCACGATTCACGCCCTCAAAACAGCATTCACGCAAGAGGTTTCATGATGGATTAGCAGGTGGTGCTTCGACTTCGCTCAGCACGCAATAGCTGAGGGGTGAGCGGAGGCGAACCCTGCGATATCACATCGATTTAGCCCTGTCAAATTAGCCCTGTCAAACCCGTAGGTTGGGTTCGCGTCAGCGTAAGCGAACCGAAGTTAAGCTGGTACTGGGCTTGACGTTGCTCAACCTAGCCTAGGCAAAAGATTGGTGGGTCAACCAGTTTCTGAAGTTAGCGTTTTCTATCGACCTGAGTAAATTAGGCGCGTTGTGCTGAAAGGTAACTTATCCCTCTGTGAATAAGGAGCCACTTTTATGTCTGCGCCTATCTCTGAGTCTATGTCTGCGCCTGCTGAGCCATCTGGCTTGAGAGTTTGCCCTGCCTGTGGGGTCAAGATTGCACCTGGCGGCATCACGGGCGATCGCGTCCTGTTTTCTGCTGGCCCACCGGGCACTCGCGCCACCCTCTGGACTCGCGTCTGTCAATATGCCAAGCGTCCCGGCTGTATTAACCAAGAGCAGGGCAGGGTGGTGGAGGAATAGGGTGGATGGGTGGGTGGGTGGGTGGATGGATGGGTGGATGGGTGGGTTGCTCCAACACTCTGACCCCTCTGGCATCATCCTCTCATCTCTCCCTTCCTACTCTCCCTGCTTAATGGCCCATCTCATCTGGCTCAGCACGCCGCGTAGCATCGCCACCTCTGGCTCTGAGGGCTGGGCCCGCAAGAACAGGCGGCGAAACTTTTCCATGCGGCTGGCGGCGGTGTGTGGGTAGAGGTAGCCAATGTCGAGCAGCAACGCCTCAAGCTGGTCGAAGTAGGCTTCTAGGATATCGAGGGAGGCAACAGGCGCAGCGGGGGAAAGGAGATTGCGATCGCCCTCCGCTAGGCTGTCTCCTTGTTGGTCGCGTCCTGACGGCTGACCTGCGGCGAGTTCGTAGCAGCAGACCGCAACGGCTTGGGCCAGGTTCATGGAGGCGTAGGCCTCGCTGGTGGGAATTTGCACGAAGCGCTGGGCTAGGTTGAGTTCGGCGTTGGTGAGTCCAGCGTCTTCGCGGCCGAAGATGAGAGCGGCGGTGGGCAGTGTGCCGTCGGGGAGGGGCGATCGCAGCCAGGGCAAGCCCTCTTGGGGGAGTTCTAGCTGAATGGGCAGTGTCGTGCGATCGCGCCCAGTGGTGGCTACGGCCCGCTGGCAGCCCGTCAGTGCTTCTGATAGTGTGGCGACCTGTTGGGCGGATTCCAGTAGATCCGCTGCATGGACGGCTAGTAGCCGCGCTTCGGCGCTGAGCGGGTCGCACTGGGGATTCACTAGCACCAATTGCCGCAGCCCAAAGTTTTTCATGACGCGGGCGATCGCCCCCACATTGAGCGGCCCGGCGGGTTCCACCAGCACGATGCGAATCTGCTCTAGCCTACGGTTCAACATGACTCAACAACAGCGTTCAACAGCAGTGCCCAACAAGTGCCCAACAGCAATGCCCAACAAGTGCCCAACAGCAGTGCCCAACAAGTGCCCAACAAGTGCCCAACAAGTGCCCAACAAGTGCCCAACAGCAATGCCCAACAAGTGCCCAACAGCAGTGCCCAACAAGTGCCCAACAGCAGTGCCCAACAGCAATGCCCAACAAGTGCCCAACAGTAGTCGGCTGATCAATCCAGCAGGCTAGGGTTTTCATTCAAAATACGGGCGCGGCGGCGGCGGGCCACGTCTTGCATATCAATGATGTAATCGGTTTCGTCCACGATTTCACCCGTAATTACTTCCAGCACATCTTCCAGCGTAATGACACCCGCCACGCCACCATATTCATCGACCACCACAGCTAGGTGTTCGCGGCTGGTTTGAAACGACCGCAGCAGACGATCAGCCCGCAAACTCGTCGGCACAAACCAGGCTTTGCGAACAAAGGAAGCAATGGGGCGATCGCCCTGCCCCTCGATCAGCGCCGTCAGCAGCTCATGCCGCAGCGCAATGCCCAGCACATCATCAATCGTCTCCCCAATCACCAGCAGACGGTTATGCTGCGAATCCACAATATCGGGCTTAGATGCCTCTAGCGTCTGCTCGCCTTCTAGATACGTAATCGCTACACGGGGGGTCATCAGCTTGCCTGCCGTGGCATCGTTGAGCGCAAACACACGGCGAATCATTTCCGCTTCGTCGTCTTCGATCACGCCTTCATCGCGGCCGATGATGGTCAAAAGCTGAATTTCCGCCTCATTGGTCGTAGGGCGAGAGTTGCTGCCGACAAACGGAGTCGTCACCTTCTCTAGCAGCAACACCACGGGTGTAAACATTCGCGTCAGCCAAGTGAGCGGAATGGCCACCAGCAGCGAAATGCTTTCGGCGTTGCGTTCGCCAATGGTTTTCGGCAGAATTTCCCCGAAAATAATGATCAAAAAGGTCAAAACGCCGGAAAAAATGCCAATCATCGTGCTGTTTAGCACAGATGCAGCCAGGGAGCCGATGATAATGCTGCCCAAAATGTTGAACAGGTTGTTGAAGATCACCAGCGTGGCGATCGGTCGATTCATCTTTTCTCGAATCGCCAACAGTGCCTTGGCAGAAGCTCGGTTAGAAGACTGCGCCAGTTGTCGCACTTTGAGAATCGGCATCGACAGCAGGGCTGCCTCGGTGCAAGAGCAAAGTGCAGAACCACAAATGACAAACAGCGTAACAGTCAACAGCGGCAACATGGCAAATTTGAGGGTGGCCCAGGTTGAAAGTGCCTAGGCTTGCGACCTAGCCTAGCGCATTCCTGGCGATTGTCTTCGATGGGCAGATGCCTCCGATGGGCAGCGAGCTAGGAGTGCGCGTTTGTTAATATGCACGTTTGTTAATGGAAGTAGCCAGAACTTCAGGGGGCGTTTTGCAAGGCGATTCCTCACGGTGGCTTCTTCAAAAAATTATTTGGCAAAAGGTTCAAACTTTCTCAGGCTGTGTATTCTGGAAACTGTCACATCCAGCATGTAGACACTTTTCGTAATGCAGATCAGACAGGTCGCAATGGCGTTGTTAACAGGCGCAGTTCTGAAGCAACTTCCTGAGCCTCGTTTCTAGCCCTGGTTTCTGGGCCTGTTTTGCCAGATCTGCCGAGCGTGTGTTCCAATTCACAGCTTGAGGGCGATCGCCCCTGTCTCTGTCTCAAGCCTCTCAATACTCCCCTGGAGATGGTTATGGTCGAGTTTCACATCCAGCCCGACGGCGAAATCCCCGCCTCTACCCAGCTTTACAACCAAATTCGGTTTGCGATCGCCTCGCGCCAGTTTCCCCCTGGGCAGCGGCTCCCCAGCACCCGCGCCCTGGCCATGCAGACCGGGCTACACCGCAACACCATCAGCAAGGTCTACCGGATGCTGGAGGACGACGGCATTGTCGATGCCAAGGCGGGCGCAGGCATTTTTGTGAAATCGCAAGGCGACGAAGGCAGCACCAAAGGCAACCAGTCGCCCGTGCTGGCCAAACATCCCCAAGCCTACAAGCTGGTGCAAAAAAGCCTGGACGAATTGCTGAACCAGGGCTGTTCCCTCAGTCAGGCGCGGGAGCTATTTCTGGCAGAAATTGACTGGCGGCTGCGGTGCAGTGCGCGGGTGCTGGTGACGGCTCCTAGCTACGACATCGGCGCGGGAGAACTGATGGTGCGCGAACTCCAGCAGGCGCTGCAAATTCCCGTCCAGCTTGTGCCGATGGAAGAACTAGCCAGCGTGCTGGATCAGGCGCGGGGCGGCACGGTGGTTACCAGTCGCTATTTCATCGGCGAGGCAGAGGCGATCGCCTCTCCCAAATCCGTCCGCGTCATCCCCGTCGATATCTACGACTACGGCAAAGAGCTAAAGCTGATGAAGGGGCTGCCCAAAGACACCTGCATCGGCTTTGTCAGCCTCAGTTCCGGCATTTTGCGGGCGGCGGAGGTCATCATCCACAGCCTGCGCGGCGAAGACCTGCTGATCATGACCGCCAAAGCAGACGATGCATACAAGCTGGGCGCAATGGTCCGCAGCGCCCAGGTGATTATCTGCGACCAAGCCAGCCTGCCCAGCGTCAAAGCCGCCATCCAGCTTTCCCGCGACCACATCATTCGTCCACCCAAGATCGAATGCTGCGAAAACTACATCGGTGAAAAATCCATCAGCCTGCTCAAGCGAGAACTGGGGCTGGAATAGCCCTAGCATTCTGGTTCTAGCCCTATTCAATTCACATACCCTATCCCTCGTTCCACTCAAGCGGGGGATTTCTTTTTGTAAAAATTTGCACAACCTGCGTAATGCCTCGCACCCCTGCCGATAACTCCTCAGAGGTTAAACAGAGGGCTTCACCCCTCAGCCACACCTCCAATACCAAAGACGCTCGGATATTGCGTCCTCAAAAGGAGAATTTCACTATGGCCACGATCATTGGCTCTCAATTTAATGACAACAACACCGTCAACGGCATTCCACTAATCTTTAGACCCCGTCTAGTCGGCACACTCTTTAATGACTCCATTTTGGGATTAGCAGGCAACGATATCTTAGAAGGCCTTGCAGGCAACGATCTACTCAACGGCGGCACAGGCAACGACACTATGCGGGGTGGAGTTGGCAACGACACCTACATCGTTGATTCTGCGGGTGACATTGTAGCTGAATTAGCCGGACAAGGCATTGATGAAGTCCGCTCTTCCATCAGCTATACCCTCCCTCTAAACGTTGAAAACCTGACACTGCTGGGCACTGCCAATATCAACGGCACGGGCAACGCCTTGGACAACGTGATCAACGGCAACGCAGGCAACAACTTCCTGTTTGGGCTGGCCGGTAACGACATCCTAAACGGCGGCAATGGTAACGACTACCTCGACGGCGGCATAGGCAACGACACGATGAGTGGTGGTTTGGGAAATGACACCTACATCGTAGACTCGGCGGGCGACGTAGCGGCCGAAGTAGCAGGCGGCATTGACCTCGTGATTGCCTCTGTCAGCCATACCCTATCGGTCAATCTGGAAAACCTAAACTTGAGCGGTGTTGCCAACATCAATGGCACGGGCAACGCCCTGAACAACGTGATCAACGGCAACGCAGGCAACAACGCCCTGTTTGGGCTGGCTGGCAACGATATCCTAAACGGTGGCGCAGGTAACGATTACCTCGATGGTGGCGTGGGCAGCGACACCCTAAACGGGGGCACGGGCAACGACACTTACATCGTCGATTCTGCTTCGGACGTGGTGAGTGAATTGGTCGGACAAGGCATTGATGAAGTTCGCGCTTCCGTCAGCCATACCCTATCTGCAAACGTTGAAAACCTGACACTGCTAGGCACTGCCAATATCAACGGCACAGGCAACGTCCTGAACAACGTGATCAACGGCAACGCAGGCAACAACGCCCTGTTTGGTCTGGTCGGCAACGACACGCTCAATGGTGGTGATGGTAACGACTACCTCGATGGTGGTGTGGGCAGCGACACCCTAAACGGGGGCTTTGGGGATGACATCTATGTTGTTGATTCCGTCCTCGACGTGGCAGCAGAGGTGGCAGGCGGCATTGACCTCGTGATTGCGTCTGTGAGCCATACCCTCTCTGCCAATCTGGAGAACTTGACCCTGACTGGAACTGCCAATCTGAACGGCACAGGCAACTTCCGGGACAACATTATCAATGGCAACAGCGGCAATAACGTTTTGAGTGGTCTAGGCGGCAACGATACCCTGGTGGGTGGCGCTGGTTCGGATACGCTGCTGGGTGGCGACGGCAACGACAGACTACGTGGCGGCACCACGGCACTCAATGCAGGTGAGCGGGACATCATGACAGGTGGAGTCGGAGCGGACACCTTTGAACTGGGCAGCAGCGCAGGTTCTTATTACCTGAACTCGGTCGGCAACTCCTACGCCAGCATCACAGACTTCAGTGCCTTCCAGCTAGATAAGTTTCAGGTTAAGGGCGCTCTCAGCCAATATCGCCTGGATAAAACCCGCAGCCTGGAGGGTGGCGCAGCGCTGGACACGCTGATCTATCGCGGTTCTGACTTGATTGCCGTGGTGCGTGATACGACTAACGTGTTGCTGGGACGGGACTTTGTGACGGTGTAAGCGTTTGATTTGCGTGTTTGATTTAACTGTCTAGGCTGTGATGGCTGTCGTCACAGTTTGATAGGACATTAGCAGGATATTAACGAGCTTGGGTGCTAGTTGCGATCGCCCCCCAAGCTCTTTTTTTGTCGGGCGATCGCTTTCTTGCGTGTCTGGGAGGGCGATATTGCTCCGCAAGGCTTTGCCAACGCCCAGCGCCTCTGCCAGAGCTCCAGCCCCGAAAATATACAGAGAATTGTAGTTTAATCGCCCTGAGGCGGATATTATGCGGAAAGTTTCGGTTTAATCACCCCAAAATCCGGAGTTAAACCGACGGTTTCCGTATAACACC
>JBDNCP010000132.1:0-13528 GCA_046719575.1 Cyanobacteriota bacterium | reverse complement strand
TGATGATCAACCCCCTGCCCAACGCACCCGCCAACCACCTGCGGATTCTCGAACCGGCGCTGCCCGACTCAATTCGCCGCCTGTCGCTGCAAAACCTGCGGGTGGGTAGCACTCTGCTTGACCTGGAGTTTGAGCGCGTCGGCAACACAACGGGCTGCTGCGTGGTGAAAAAGCGCGGGAATTTGCGCGTGGTGATTGAGGCGTAGGATTCACGCCTGAACCACTGCCAGATACACCGCTTCTAAGAACTCATCTGAGGTCAACCCGTTGGGTATAGTTTCTAGCTGAATGCGCGATCGCACTTGGTGAGCCAGCGTCAGGCTAAGATCATGGCGGGCTTTGCGAGTCAACTCTTTGCGGCGGTCGAGATATTCCCGAATCACCGCAATATCGTCGGGGTGCAGATGACGCAAGTTGGCCAGCGTGGGCAGGCTGGCGACCAACTGCTGGGTGCGGTCAGAGGGGGCCATCTTGGGCGTGGCGCGGCGGCCTGTTTCCTGCACCACGAGGGTTCCAGCGACCCAATCGCCGATGCGTTTTTCACGCTTGCTAAACAGGATGAACAGCGCCCCAATAAAGAAAAAGTCGTCAATGGGGCGCAAGAGCGATCGCAGTGCGGCTTGAGTAATCCCAATAGGGCGACCATCGTCGCGGATCACGCGAATTTTGGCGAAGCGCTTGCCCGGTGTTTGTCCCTGGCGATAGACCTCAAAACCAATGAAATAGCCCGCATAAATGACAAAGGTGCCCAGCACGAAAATAGCCAGCAGCCAGGGCGGCACCGCGCTAAAGTCGCCCTCCCACTGGAGCAAATAGCTCATCAGTTGGGTTGACAAAAAAATCCAGAGAATCGAGAAGCCCAGCAGCGACAGCGCCACAATGTGATAGTCAATCAGCAGCGCCAGCGCCCGATTGCCAATGCCCGCCAGCGAAAACTCTAGCTCTACGCTTTCGGGTGTATACAGATTGACCCGGTTAAAAAAGCGCATAGGGCCTCATCGAGGGGGGTCAGAATCCTGAATATCCATAGAGCCAAAGTCGCGGGAGCCAAAGTCGCGGGAGCCAAAGTCGCTGTCGCTGAGTTCGGGGTCGGTCAGTTGCAGCCCCAGCCCCTCTCGACGACGGCGTAGGTCGTAATAAATGGTGGCTTTGATCAACTGCCAGAGCGGTAGGGTAAAAATGCCCAGCAGCAGGCTGATCAAGAAGCTGCTGCCGAAGGTGAGCAGACCATAGAGGGGCGAATTTTCGGGATAAATGCGGACGATCGCCTCTTGAGCCAGACTCAGCACGATCTGAATCACAAATTGCAAAGGAATCGTGGCAATCCACGTTACCAGCAAAATCAAGAAAATGCGCCCGACGTTTTTATGGGTCAATTCCCAACTGCGCCCTAGCGACTGGGCTGCCGTGAGTCCTGGCTCCACGGCTAGCGGCAAATCGGGCACCGAGAAGCGAATACTAAACCAAGTCAGCATCCAAACGAGCAGTCCAACAATCCCCAAAAAGACCAGAAACGCCAGGATGATCAGTCCCGGATTGACCAGCGCTGCCGACTGGGGGTTCAGCAAAAAGTCTGTGCCGCCGACAAATATCAGCATTAGCACCACCACCACCGCTGCCACGATATAGAACAGTAGCGTTACTGCGACTCCCAGCAAAAACAGCAGCACGTAGACCCATAGGAATCGCCACTGGCGGGCCCGGGTGTAGCGGCAGGCAGCTTCGAGGCTCTCTGGCTGTTGGGTCAGCTCGCCAAAGCCCAGGCGGGCGATCGCCGCTGAGAGCGAGTAGGAGCGGGCTGAGCAAAACACCATCAGCACAATCCATGCCGGAATCACCAGCCCCAGTGTGGTGAAATAGCGCTGCGTTGTGGCATAAAACAGACCCAGGGCGATCGCCAGCAAAAACGGCAGCAAAATCCACAGCGTCGATCGGGTGGCTAGCCACAGATAGGGCTTAATCTTGGCTCCATATAGCCGAAAGCCAACATTCACCGCGTTGCCCACGGTAAGTGGCTGGGTCAGGTCAGGAGAGTTTGGGCCGGAGCTAGGGCTGGGGGTCATAAAATCGAACAGGGCTGGCAAGCAGCCCACCAGAACACAAAGGACTGATGCTATCGTAGTCTACGCATCGGCCGAGTTTCATCCTTTTGCAATCTCCTGAAATCTGTTGTGCGTTCCCTAAGGGAGGTTTCGCTAGCCTTGCCCCCCTCTCCTTGCAGACGCTAACTCTCCTTGCAGACCCCAATATGGACATTCGCCGCTGGATTGCCCGTCGAGAATCAAGCTGGAACGAACTTGACCACCTGCTGCAACAGGCAGAGCGACGCGGGCTAAAGTCGCTGACGGCCGCAGAAATTCATCAGCTTGCCAGCCTCTATCGGGCTGTGTCGGGGGATTTGGCTCGTGCCCAGCAGATCAGCCCCCGCCTGACCCAAGAACTGCAATCGCTGACCACACGCGGCTATGCCCAGGTTTATCAAGGGCTGCGGCGACAAGAGTGGCAGGCGGTTCGCCGGTTTTATCAGTCGGGCTTTCCGGCGGTGGTGCAGCAGTGCGCTGGCTATATTGCGCTAGCAACGGTCTTGTTTGTGCTGGCAGCCCTGGTCGCCTGGTGGTATTCCTGGCGCGATCCGAGCTTTATCGGGCTGATGGTTCCCGATAGCATTATTCGCCAGGTGCGCGATCGCCAGGAGCTTTGGATGGGGTCAATCGTCGGTGTGGAACCCTACGCCGCGAGTAACATTATGGTGAATAACTTGAAGGTGTCTTTTGCAGCAGCAGCAGGCGGCATCACGGCGGGTTTGGCAACCGTCTACATTCTGCTGCTGAATGGGATTAACCTTGGGGCGATCGCCACGCTAGTTGGGCAAAACAATCTCGCCTTCCCCTTTTGGGCTTTTGTCTTCCCCCACGGGGCATTGGAACTGCCCGCCATTTTTCTAGCAGGGGGAGCAGGGCTGCTGCTGGCCCGTGCCCTCCTGTTTCCGGGTCGTCTGCGCCGCGTTGATGCGCTCAAGCGCTACGGCTCTCAGGCTGCCCAGTTGATGTATGGTGTGGTTCCTCTGCTCGTAATCGCAGGGATTATTGAGGGCTTCTTTTCCCCCAACCCCGCTGTACCAGACCTGCTCAAGTATGTCGCTGGCGTGGGACTTTTTGCGCTCTTCGTCGGGTATTGCAGCCGAAAGCCAGGGATAGAGTAATCAGGCTTTGGAGCCAGCACTCCTACTTTTCCCGCTACCTCTGTCGCTCTTTGCTACCAGAATTTGATATCAAAATTTGCTATCAAAATTTGCTACCAGAACTTGCTACCAGACAGCCTCATCCAACAGCATTTCCAGCGCGTGTTCTACATCGCTCCAGGCATCGTCGAGCGAATCTGACAGGTCGGGGTTGAGCGATCGCAGATCATCTGCCAGCCCCAGCAGTTCTTCGCCAATCTGCGTCAGGCGACCTTCGGCGATCGCCCGGGCCTGCTGTTGTCGTTTCAAGCTAAGGACGCGGCGAGCCGACTCAGGCTTCTGCGGTTGCGGTACATACAGGCTGTCCACCAGATTATCCACCAGATTATCCACAAGCTCGTCCGACTCAGCAGCAACACCTGCGGACGGCAGAGGCGGATAGGACTGAGGGGCGATCGCCCCACCAGCCTCATAGGGAGGAATGCTGCTTCGATGAGTCGGTTTCATGGGTGTCTAAACCAGGAGCAAACAGGACAAACGCAAACGGCAAGCCAACCCCGCGATCCCCTAAGCGAGCAAGCAGCCAGACCGGAGAACCGCGAGAAAAGCGCACCCAGGAGTAGAAGGAGTAGAAAGTATCCTTAGATACAGTTTAACCCGCTTAGCGTGCCCCCTGGCGATCCGGAGAACCGCCATTTGTAGTCAATTCCTCACAATTCTTAGGAATTTTGCAACAATCCAGCCGACCTGGGATTCCTTGTTTTCCCCTCACGCCTTACGCCCATGCCATGATGGATCTAAAGCCTGCTGCCCGCTATGCCACTGCTCTTAGTCTGCATCTGACCGTACGCCCGCCCAACGCTCCGGAACGATCAACCAAACCCACTAAAATGCCTCCCAAATCTAGCGACACCCTGCCCCAGCCCATTCGCTCCTGCAACTGGGCGATCGCCCAACTCCCCGGCCTCAGCGCCGAAAACTTGGACTTGCTCCACCGGGCAGGCTTCAAGACGACCCTGGATTTCTGGCAGCGCACCCAAACCCCTGCCCAGCGACACAACCTAGCAGCGCACCTCCAGCTTCATCCCAAATACGTCAACAAATGGGCGGCTCTATGTGACCTAGCCCGCATTCCTGCCGTCGGCTGCACCTACTGCGGGCTGCTGCTCCACGCTGGGATCATTTCCGTCCGGCAGCTTGCAGACACCCCACTGCCCAAACTCCACCGCCAACTCATGCGGCTGCAAATCGCCACCATGCAGCGCCAAGATCTCTGCCCGCCGCTCGGCGACGTGTCGCGCTGGGTCGAGCAAGCACACCAGCTTAGCCCAGCCCGCCGCTAGAATTGCCCCAGCTGATTCAACCTATTCAAGAAACCTATTCAAGAAACTGTCCAAGAAACTGTCTCCAAAACCCGAAGCTTCTTGCATCTCTTGCCAAGACTTATCTTTTGTCAAGGCTTAATCGGGATACCAGAACATTCCCTTAATCCCCTCTGGGTCAGACATAAAACCCAGATGGCGATAAAACTCCACCACATGCGGATCGGCAAACAGGGTGATGTTGCTAATGTCTTCGCTGCGGAGCTTCTTGATCACCTGCTTCATCAGCGCCTTGCCCAACCCCCTGCCTTGAAAATCGGGATGCACCACCACATCCCAGATCGTGGCGTTAAAGGCATGATCAGACGTTGCGCGAGAAAAGCCGATTAGCCGTCGCTGAGCGCCCCGCTGCTCCCACATCGACACCACCAAAAAGCTGTGCTGAATCGCCTTTTTCACCTTGCGGAGCGGTCGCCGCGACCAGCCCACCGCATCGCACAACTCCTCCAACTCGTAGAGATCAATCTCGCGATCGGTGCTAAAAAAAATGCGAGACCCGCTGGTAGTCGTCATCACGGGGACCACCTGTCCCTCAGGTTGGGCCGGTCTGGACGCAGCGCCAGCATCAGAAGCAGTAAATAAGCTTTTCCAGAAGCCCATGCGAGTGCGTAGCCTAGACAAAGATTGGGACAGCAGTATTAGCATAGTATAGCGTTCCTCATCCTGTTCCCCAAAAGGCTTCCGCATTTTGACCACGCATCTTGCCAATCCTTCAGAACCAAATTCACCGCAATTCACCGCAAGTAGGGGTGCAATTTGTGAGAGATTGACCTACAGTTAGGGTTTTCTAAGATAGAAGCGCACTACTGCGTCGCCTACTGGCGAAATTGCGATTATCCTGACGCTTAGGTGGCTAAGTGCCCCGTTAGCAGTTCTGTCGAGCCTCAGGAATCGACTCAAATCCATCATGTGGGCACACAAGGGCTTTCCCCAGATATGGCTCCGGGCTTAAAACCAACGACGCTGGAACTTTTGAAACGCTTTAACCGGGCGTTTCCACAGTTTTATGAGCAATTTGTCAGCAGTGAGATCCAGCTTCAAAACCTGCGCCTGGCCTATCAGCTTTATAAAAGCCGTCAGGCCGTGATTGAAATCAAGCCAGAGGGAAACAAGAGCGCCCTGCATTTTGCCTATCGCAACCAGTCGTTTCTGCTCAGTGACATTTTCGGCGTACTAGCAGCCTATGGGCTGACGATTCACGGTCTGAGTCTCTACGGTCAGATCTATCCGCCGATGCTAGTGTTTATCAAGCTAGTGGTGGCGCGGAGTGGCAAGGCACTCAGCGAAAAGACAGCAGAGAATGTGTGCCGTGCTATCCGAGAGGCGCTGGGCGGCCGCTTCGAGGTCGAAGAGATGCTGGCGGTGGAGTTTAACCTAGATGCAGGTTTGGAACAGGTGGAAACAGAGTTTTACGTAGATCCGGTGTTTCACCTGCCCGCGCTGTTGATCGAGGCAGACAACCAGCCGGGGCTGTTTTACAAAGTGATGTATGCCATCTGGCAGGAAGACTTGCTGGTGGTCAATGCAAACCTGCTGGTGTGGCGCGGGCGGACGCGGCTAATTTTGTATCTACTAGGGCCAAACGAAAACCTGATTCCGGAGTATCTGGGGCAAAAAATTGCGGACGGCGTGCGACAGCGACTCTTAGGGCGACGGTTCTAGAGCCGATTTTGGATTGCTGATTTTGGATTGCCACTCTTGTAGTTTTAGTTTTGTCCAGTTTCGTCCAGTTTTGTCCAGTTTTGTCGGGATGCTTGAATGGGTGACGTGCGGGAGAGTCAAGGGCGAGAATGCCCGTGAACTACGAGCCTTCTGATCCGTCAGGCAGGGTTGCCCCTTTGAGAATTGCGCCGCCCAGATCGGCGCTGCTGAGTTCTGCTCGCACCAAGTTTGCATCGCTGAGATTTGCATTGACCAGGCTGGCCCTGGCCAAGTAGGCATCGGTGAGCTGGGCGTGCTGCAAATCTGCACCCTGGAGGTTGGCGCGGCTGAGATCGGCGCGGCTGAGTTGAGCAAAGGCGAGAATAGCCTGCTGTAGTTCGGCGCGGGTCATTTGGGCATCGGGCAGGATAGCGCTTCGCAAGACTGCGTTTTTCAGGTCGGCTTCAGTGAGGATGGCGCGTTCTAGCTTGGCGTTGGTCAGATTGGCAGAGCGCAGATAGGCCTGCGACAGATCCGCTTCGGTCAGGAAGGCTCCGCGCAGGTTTGCGCCGCTGAGGTCGGCTCCGCTGAGGGTGGCGCTGCGGAGGGTGGCTTCGCTGAGGTCGGCTTCACGCAGGTCTACCCGCGCCAGGTCTGCCCCCGTCAGGTTTGCGCCGCGCAGGTCGGCTTTGCGGAGGGTTGCGCCGCGGAGGTTGGCGGTATAGCGGCGGTTTTCTTCGCGCAGGTTGGCTCCGCGCAGGCAAGCGCCCGTTAGATTTGCACCACTTAGGTCGGTATTTCGCAAATCCGCATCGCTGAGGTTGGCATCGAGTAAATCTGCCAGGGTCAGGGCTGCGCTGCGGAGGTCGGCTCCGGTCAGGATTGCGCCGTGCAGATCGGCATCATTGAGGCTGGCTCCAGTGAGCGTGGCTTGACTGAGGTTGATGCCGCTGAGGGTGGCGTGATCGAGAGTGGCTTTGCTGAGGTTTGCCCGATTGAGATAGGCGAGAGCGAGGTTGGCGTGGCGCAAATCGGCGCGGCTGAGGTCGATGCCGATCAGGTCGGCGTAGCTGAGACAGGCTCCGGCCAGGTTCTCGCCGCTGAAGTGAGTTTCGCGTTGAGCATAGCGCTGGAGCAGTTCTTGGGGGGTCATGAAGGGAGGGGGTGGCAGTTAGAACTTGATGGACGGTGGGCGGGTTTTAGCTCAGTTCGGGATGACTGATGATGCCCGTGGGGTCGTCGCTGGCGGGGGTGGAGCAGGCGGGGCGATCGCCCATGTTGTGTCCGTTTGAGGCTGCTGGTGAATCGGTCTGCGCTAGATCTGAATTGGGGTAGAACGGCTGAAAGGCCCTCAGGAGGGCGCTGGCTGCGGGCTGGTAAGGGTTGGCGTGAGCGGCGGCAGGGCGATCGCCCGCAGACTCCAGATCAGCCAGCAAATCAGCGGCTTTTCCCAACTCAGCGCTGAGCGCATTAAACGAAGAATACTGTTGCCACAACTGCTTGAGCATCGTGTCCAGGTCGTAGCCTTTCAGGTGCGTCCAGGCTTGCAGACCCGGCGGCAGGGGTTCGTATAACACCGCATAAAGTAGCAGCTTTGCCCGCAGTGGGTTACTGAATTTCATCAGCGTCATCCGCAGATCGCTCCACAAGGCCGAGTCATCCAGTGTCAGTCGTGGCTGAGAGGACGAGGTAGACGGGTAGGCCTCAACAGGCGAAAACGAGAGATTTGCAGCCACAGACTCGACCGGCGCTGGAGCAGGAGAGTTTATAGCAACAGAGCGTGCAGCACTGGCGGGCGGGGCAACCGAGTTGTGAATGCGCGTTTCATCAGTAGGCGGCGAAGCGGACGGCCCCAGATTAGCCTGGGTGACCTCCAGCATATCGCCGTAGAGCGGCGCAAAGGCATAGATAATCGTCTGGGCTACGCGAGTATATTCGGTTTGGCGATTGAGCGTGCGGACGATGCTGGTGAGGATGGCATCGAGGGTCTGGGGCGTAGCGGTCAATCGGTGGAGCCGCTGCACCAGTTCGACTAGGGAGTGCTGACTCAAGACGTGGGGGTCATTTTCCCAAGTTTGGGTGCAGGCTGCAAAGAGCAGCTTTTTGATGCGGGCGCTGTTGGCATCTTGCTGAAACTGAGCAGCAACCTGCTGATAGTCTTGGGGGCGAGTGGCGATCGCCAGCGACTCGTTTGCCGGATAGAGCGGCTCTAGATGGCTGAGCGCGGCGTTGGCCACCAGGGTATATTCTGTGACTTTACTGAGCGTATTGACGAGGGCGGTCAGGTGCGCTTCTAGAATTTGGCGCGTGGGATACTGTGCCCGCAGGTCTTGCACCAGCGGATATAGGTCTGCCTGCTGAATTTTGATCGGATCTCGCTCCCAAGTTTGCTGGCTGGCGTAAATCAGCAACTTCTTGATGCGAAGCAAATTGGGGTCTTGCGAGAGGTTTTGTACTACCTCGTCCAAGGGCGATCGCACCGTTTATCATCCTCACGCGCGGCTTATCTCCTATTAAATAACGACTTTGCAAAACTGTCACAGTCAACCTGCACATCAAGTCAGGCAATGCCCAAATTTGACCCCTTTCTGAGGGCAAAATCCCCTGTCTTGAGGTTGTCACAAAATCAAGAATCGACCCTAGGGTTTGGCGATTGGAAGCTGCACATCGACCGTGGTGCCCGTTGCCGCAACAGACTGAATCCGCAGTTCTCCGCCATGATCGGAGACAATCCGCTTGACAATAGCCAGCCCCAGCCCAGTGCCATTTGGCTTGGTGGAGCAAAACGGCTGCGTGAGCTTTGGCAAAATTGCCTCTGGAATCGGTGTTCCGTAGTTTTGAACCTGGATGTTCACGGCTTCTGAGTCAGCCCAGCGACTAATTTCGCAGCGCACCCTTTCTCCGGGGGCGATCGCCACAGTGGTTCGATTTTGCGTAATCTTTTCGAGCGATCGCTGGATGGCGGCTTCGGTTTCGTTGTCTACGGCTGAGGTGGCTTCATCGAGAATCAGGATGGGCGGATTTTTTAGCACGGCGCGGGCGATCGCCAACCGCTGGCGCTGTCCGCCAGAGAGCTTCTGACCGCGCTCACCCACGATCGTTTCGTAGCCCTGCGGCAACTGCTCGATAAACTCGTGGGCTTCGGCAATTTTGGCGGCGGCGATCACCTCGGCGGGCGCGGCGTGGGGCGTGCCATAGGTGATGTTGTCCCACACGCTGCCGTGAAACAGAAACACATCCTGGCTCACCAGCCCAATGGACTGGCGCAAATCGCGCAGTTGCAGTTCTCGCAGGTCGATGCCGTCGAGCGTGATGCTGCCCGCCTGAATTTCATACAGCCGCAGCAGCAGCTTGACCAGCGTGCTTTTGCCAGAACCCGTCGAGCCGACAATGGCGATCGTTTTGCCAGCGGGAATCTCCAGCGACAGATGTTCGACCACGGGCGGGCGATCGCGGTAGGCAAAGGTCACGTCTTTTAGCAAAATTTCGCCGCGCACTTGGCTCGTCGGCAGCGCACGATAGCCGGGGGGACTGGCCACGGGCGTATCCAGCAGATCCATGACGCGATTCGTCGAAGCCATCGCCCGCTGATATTGATCCAGCGTTTCGCCCAGGCGCGTCAGCGGCCACAGCAACCAACGAACTCCTATCGTCACGATTTTGCGAAATTTCCACATCCTCCGACCGGATGTAGTTTGTATAGTTTTGTATAGTTTTGTTTATTAAAAAGATTGGGAATCCTATAGGGAAATCGGTTTGGCTAGAAATTCTGGCTAGAGATTCTGGCTAGAAATTCTGGCCAAACATTGGGGCTGGGTTGCTCCATTTGGAGGATTCAGTGTGCCTGGACTCAATCAACTCAATCAACTCAATCAATGGTGCCACTAGCGCCACTCCCAGCGATTGGGCGATGTGTCTGTTTCATGTCTATCTATAAGACACGAAACAGTGTTTTTGACGCTCGTGAGATCCGCAGGAGGTAATGCATCTCCACCTTTCAGAGCCGCCCTTTCAGAGCCGCCCTTTTAGGACAGCGCGACCTCACCCTGCAAGACAACGCCGTAGCGTTCACCGAATCAGTTTATTGACCTTCATTGAACTCATGTCTCCAGACGAGGCTCTTTCTTCTCAATTGCTGCCTGAACCCTCGCTATCTGAATCTGAATCATCGTTATCTGACCGTCCCTTTGCTGGCGATCGCCCTGCCAGCACGGTCGATCCGCTCACAGTTGCAGCAGCCTTGGGCAGTGCCCAGGGATTTTTGAGCGCGGTGCTAGAGGGCATCACCGACCCCATCTTCGTCAAAGACGATCAGCATCACTATTTATATTTCAACGATGCGTTTTGCCAGCTTACAGGGCTGACGCGAGAGCAAATTCTGGGCAAATCCGACCAAGACCTATTTTTGCCCGCAGAGGCGGCGGAGTTTCAAGCGGCGGATCGGCTGGTGCTGCAAAGCGGCGAGGCACAGGTTCACGAAGAGTCGATGACCGATGCCTCCGGCGCGACCAAGATCCTGCTAGCCAAGAAAACGCGAATTCAGGACGCGCTGGGCAACTGCTATCTGGTTTGCACGATTCAAGACATCACTACGCTGAAGCAGCGGGAGGCAGAACTGAAAGCGACGATCGCCCGGTTCGACCTAGCCAATCGGGCTACGAATGAGGGCCTGTGGGAAATTGGGCTGATCAACGGCGACCTGAACCATCCCGATAATCCTGTCTGGTGGTCGCCCAAGTTTCGAGAACTGCTGGGCTTTCGGACAGCGGCCGAGTTTCCCGACCGGGTAGACAGTTGGAGCGATCGCATCCATCCCGACGATGCTGAGTGGGTCACCGCCGCCCTGCTAGCCCATATTCAAGACGCAACGGGGCAAACGCCCTACGACGTGGAATATCGCATGTTTACCCGCACAGGCGAATGCCGCTGGTATCGCGATATCGGAGTCACAATCCATGACGAAAACGGTGTGCCGCTCAAAGTCGTCGGCACGTTTCGCGACATCACCGATCGCAAACAGGCCGAAGAGGAACTCCGCCGCCAGAGGCACCTCTTCAGATCAGTGCTAGACAATATTCCCCACCGCATCTGGCTCAAGGATTGCCAAGGGCGGCATGTGGTGGTGAACCAGGCCTTTGCCGAATCGGTAGGGCTTTCCCCCGAAGCCCTGCTCGGCAAGACCGATTTTGATCTCTGGCCAACCGACAAGGCCCAGATGTTCCAGGATGAAGACCAGGCAGTGATGAACACGGGTCAGGCTTTCTCGTTAGAAGAGCAGCTTCCCATGCCAGATGGCACGATCCGCTGGTTCAACACCACCAAAACGCCAATGTATGACGAGGCGGGGCAAATCATCGGCACGACGGGCATCTCAATGGAGGTGAGCGATCGCCGCCATGTCGAAGAGGCCCTGCGTCAGGCCAAAGAAGAACTGGAGTTTCGCGTAGAAGAGCGCACCGCCAAACTCCAGGAAACCGTAGACGAACTGCAACGGGCCGTGTTTGTCCGCGAGCAAGCCGAGCATTCCCTGCTTGAAACGCTAAAGGAACTCCAGTTCCGCCAGTTCGCGATGGATCAAGCCGCTATTCTCGCAGTTACCGATCCCCAGGGCGTGATTACCTACGTCAACGACAAGCTCTGCGAAATTTCGGGCTACAGCGAGGCAGAGCTAATCGGCAAAACCCACCGCATTATTAACTCTGGCTATCATCCACCAGAATTCTTCCGGGAGATGTGGGCAACGATTCGCAGCGGCAAGGTCTGGCGCGGCGAAGTGAAAAATCGCGCCAAAGCAGGCCATTTTTACTGGGTGGCTACAACCATCGTGCCGGCGCTCGACCAAGACGGGCGCGTGCTGAAGTACTTGGCCATTCGCTTTGACATTAGCGATCGCAAGTTTGCCGAAGAAGCCCTCCAGCAGTCGGAAGCCCAACTCCGCCAGCAAACTCACGAATTGCAAACCACGCTTCGGGAACTCCAGCGCACCCAATCACAGCTCATCCAAAGCGAAAAAATGTCCTCGCTGGGGCAACTGGTGGCGGGCGTTGCTCACGAAATCAACAACCCGGTGAACTTTATCTACGGCAATCTTAACTACGCCAACGAATACGCCGAAGACCTGCTGAAAGTGGTGCGCCTCTATCAGCAGCACTATCCCGACCCAGTGCCCGCCATTCAAGACTTGCTGGGCGACATCGATCTGGACTTTTTGCTGGAGGATATGCCCAAGCTGCTGAATTCGATGCGGGTCGGGGCAGAGCGCATTCAGAAAATCGTTATGTCGCTCCGCAACTTCTCTCGCATGGACGAGGCAGAATTCAAAGCAGTCGATTTGCACGAGGGCATCGACAACACGCTGATGATTTTGCAGAATCGGCTCAAGGGTAAGCCAGGTCAGCCGCCCATCCATGTGGTGAAGGACTATGGCTCGCTGCCTAAGGTCGAGTGCTACGCCAGTTCGCTGAACCAGGTGTTTATGAACATCCTCAGTAACGCCATCGACGCGCTAGAGGATGTGCTGGATCAGGGAGAATGGGGCAATTCACAAAGCGATCTCTGCGGGAATCGCCTCGATTCGCCCACCATCACCATCCGCACGGAATACATCATTCCCGATCGCGTCGCTATTTATCTCATCGACAACGGCCCCGGCATTCCCGAATCAGTCCAAAAGCGCCTATTTGACCCCTTCTTTACCACCAAACCCGTTGGCAAAGGAACCGGACTTGGGATGTCCATCAGCTATCAAATCATCACCGAGCGACACGGCGGCACTCTGGAGTGCATTTCTGAACCAGGCCAGGGCGCAGTGTTTCGGATTGAGATTCCGGTTCGACAGGGAAAGGGGGAGGTTAACTGAAGAGAGAAGAGAGAAGAGAGAAGAGAGAAGAGAGAAAAAAGAAAAAAGAAAAAAGAAAAAAGAAGAAGGAAGAAGGGGTCTTCGTTCTTCGCTCTTCGTTCTTCGCTCTTCGTTCTTTCTACTTCGTTCTTTCTGGCAGAATGCACTCCTATCCACAGCCTCTTTAGAGCGTCATCAGTAGAAATCCTGAGTTTTTAAAAAAACGGGCCCGATTTGGGGATTCTGAGCTATAAGTTTCGTGAAACGATTGCGCTCTCAGCATCTCTAGGGTTTTGTTATGCGATCGCCCTTCTCTCGCTCTGCTGGTCAACGTCTGCCTGCTCGCCCCGGAAAACCGTCTGTCACTAAGTCCTCGTCTCAGTCGTCTCTATCGTCGGGTCGCCGTTCTGCCGCTCGCCCAGTGGCAAGTTCTCCCCCAAAGCAGTTACCATCGCTCAAGAATCCGCTAAACAAGAATCCGCTAAA
>JBDNCP010000131.1:0-13830 GCA_046719575.1 Cyanobacteriota bacterium | reverse complement strand
TCTTTGGAACAGTCGTATCGTCTGTATCGTTTGAGTAATCTAGCTCTGAGTGATCTAGCAACATGGCTAATTCCGCCTGTGTCGCCTTTGCTTCCTCATCGCTCAGGTCAAACACCCACGCCCACAGCGTTTCGATGCCCAGATCCTCCGCCACCCTGACCCAATCGGCTCCGTAAATTGCTTCGTATTCTTTTTCACCGCCGAGGCTATCGGTGCGGCGCACCACGATAGGAATCAGATTGCTGCTGTGGTTCTCCAAACTCCAGCGTAGTTCTTCATAGCGTTGGGGAGAGATCTGCGGCTGCGATCGCACGCCCACGGTGTAGGTATAGACCTGTCCATGACTGAGGGGCTGAATTTTCAGGCTTTCGCGAATCAGCCTGCGACGCTCGTGATAGTCGGTCATAGGGTGGTAATGGGTTGCAATGGGTGGTAGTGGGTAGTCCCGTTCGTGTTCTAGAGTGAATTATTCACGCAATCGGTGCAAGCAGTCGAACCCTCATCGGTTAGTGTGGAGATGTTTGGCCGACTGCTGGGGACTAAAGTTCCGTGCTAAAACCGATTTCTTCCCTTTTTCCTGCTATGGATCGCAAAGATGCAATGGCGCTACTCACAATTGCCGTCTTTTTGGGATCGCTGGTTACCGCTGTAGGATTAGTTCGCATGGGCAATGCAGCAAAGGCGAGGCGAGTCAGTCAGCTTTTGCGGACGAAAGCCTGCGTCAGTTGCGACCTAGAGCGCGTCAGGCTGAATAATGCAGAACTCGATGAAGTAGACCTGCAATATGCCAACCTCCAAGACGTGTTGATGCGCGGGGCTGACCTGAAGCGGGCAAACCTGAGCAGCGCCAATCTTACTAGAGCCGCACTAGACAGAGCCGATCTTCGGAAAGGGTTGCTCACCGACGCAACGCTGGGTGGAGCCGTGTTGGTAGAGGCGCGGCTAGAGGAAGCTGACCTGCGGCGAGCCTATTTGGGGGATGCCGACCTAGAGCGGGCCCGGCTGAATTCGGCCTACTTGGGGGAGGCGATTTTTAGTCGGGCAAATCTGCGGGCAGCCACGCTCAATGGGGCCTACCTGGTCGGGGCCAATCTGGGAGAGGCAAACCTGACAGGCGTGGATGGGCGACATGCTGATATGCGCCGGGTTTATCTGGGCAATGCGCGGCTCAAGGATGCGCGACTCCGCAATGCCAATCTGTCGCGGGCTAACCTGACCCGCACCGACATGCGCCGCGCCAGGCTGCAACAGACCACCTTAAATGACACAGACCTGACGGCGGCCAACTTAAGCGAGGCAAACCTGACGGGGGCCAGCCTGCTGCGGGCAAACCTGGGGCGGGCCCAACTGCCAGGGGCAAACCTGCAACGGGCAAACCTGCAATCGGTGAACCTGCGGCGCTCGAACCTGGCAGGCGCGAACCTAACGGATGCAAACTTGACAGGAGCCAGTCTGAACGGCGCAAAGCTAGATGGCGCAATTCTCTGCCGCACGACAATGCCGGACGGGGCGATCGCCCAGAACGATTGCCCGATTCCGCCTGATTTGTCTGCTCCTGATCCAGCCGCAAATCCAGAGGCTCCGGCATCCAACCCATCCCCAGGAGCATCGCCCGCCAACCTGCCCCCACCTGCGCCATCGCCCTGATTTGGATTTTGTAAGGCGCGTTTCTGGGACGCGTTTCTGGGGCGCGTTTCTGGGACGCATTTCGGCAAACAGGCTGCTCCGTAATCTTTGTGACCGACTGCAATTTGCAGGCTCAGCTTCATTAAGCTGGCATGATTTTGCGCGTAATTCAGGAATTTTTTCAAAAACTGGGCGAATTGCGCGACGGGCGATCGCCCTCATCTGCGTGGTTTGACGCAGAAAACTGGATACCTTCGCCAAAGAGTAATGCCGTTCTGTCGGCTCACTCGGTTCTGAGTATCAAGCAGCGGTGAGGTTGGCAACCTACAGATGCGGAGATCAACAGGTGTGAAGTCTGCTTGAAGCATCGCGCAGAGGGTCAAAACGATTTCCCAGACTGGGGTGGGGCGATCGCCCCCAGGCTTTTGGGAAAAAATCGAGTTCCCAAAGTTTTCGGAGGTTTTTGTCTAAAGCATCACCGCACACTTTGTATTGTCGGGGTTTCTCATCTCCGGTATTTTGCCGAATTTGTGCAGTTCTCTGGTCATCTGCCCGGATTTCGACCGGGGGATGAGAACTAGAGATTGGCTCTCAGGGGTCAGCGGTTAGGCGGGGGTTGCGGTCATGTCCAGCGCCCAGTCGCCCCCGTTTGCAGCCAGCTTTGCGACAGTCTGGGAGGATTCATGTCATGCCGACTACACGTTTGGAGGAGGAGCGGTTGGCCACGGGGCGATCGCTCGGCATTGGTCTGACGAGCATCAACGACTTTTCGCCCCAGCTTCCGTTTCTCGATTTGTTCAAAACTGCTCGCGCCTGGATTCCGCAAACCAACCAGGTCTGGGATACCCGCGAGACGGTGCTGAACCTAGATGCCAATGGCTGGCCCACCCGCCTGCCTGCTGCCGCTAGCGGTGCAACCTACACCAAACTCAGCACGCTGCTGCTGCGCGACATTGCCGGAGCCTATCGCCCCGGTCGCTATGTGGTGATGTATGACGGGCAGGGCACGCTGGAATATGGCTTCAACGCAACGAAGCTGGGCAACCTGTCTAGGCCAGGGCGCGACGTAATCCAGGTCGCCCCTTCCAAAGACGAAGGCATTTTGCTCTCCATTACTGCCACCGATCCCCAAAAAACGGGCAACTATCTGCGAAATATTCGGGTGTATCACGAAGACGATTTGCCGCTGGTGGCGCGGGGGTTGACCTTTAATCCCACGTTTCAAGAGCGGATTCGGAACTTTGGCACGCTGCGGTTTATGGACTGGATGGAGACCAACCATTCCACCCAGCGCGAGTGGGGCGATCGCCCCAAACCCACGGACGCAAGCTGGGCCTGGAAGGGCGCGTCAGTAGAAACGATGGTGGCTCTGGCAAATGAAATGCAGGTGTCGCCCTGGTTCAACATGCCGCACCAAGCGACGGATGAATACATTGCCAACTTTGCTGCCTACGTGCGCGACCACCTCGACCCCAAACTGCGGGTGTATGTGGAATTTTCCAACGAGGTGTGGAACTGGCAGTTTGAGCAGGCGCACTATGCCCAGGCGCAGGCCGAGAAGCGCTGGGGCAAAACTGTGCAGGGCGGCTGGATGCAGTGGTATGGCATGAGAACGGCGCAGACGGCGCAAATCTGGAAGCAAACCTTTGGCGAACAGCGCGATCGCGTGGTCGCCGTACTGGCGACGCAAACGGGCTGGAAGGGTCTGGAATCCTTCGCGCTGGACACGCCAGCTTGGGTCGCCGAAGGCAACGAACCCGCCTGGAAAGCCGTCGATGCCTACGCGGTCGCGGGCTACTTTGGCAACAACTTGGGTAGCCCCACCCACGCCAACACGGTTCGTTCCTGGCTATCGGAACCCGACGGCGGTTTTGCCAAAGCCTTTCGTCATCTCCGTGAGGGCGGGCTACTGGGCGACAGCAAAGATTCTGTGAAAGACACGATCGCCCTGTTTAAATACCATGCTGAGGTCGCCAAACGTCACAATTTGCAATTAGTCGCCTACGAAGGCGGGCAGCACATCGTCGGCATATCAGGCATCGAAAACGACACACAGTTGACCGAGTTTTTCATCGCGCTCAACCGTCGCCCCGAAATGGCGGAACTCTATCAACAACTGCTCGACGGCTGGAAAGACGCAGGCGGCACGCTGTTCAACCATTTCGTCGATGTCGCCAAGCCCAGCAAGTGGGGCAGTTGGGGCATGATGGAGAGCCTCTATCAGACGGATGCGCCCAAATACACGGCGCTGCAAGCCTTTATGAGCGCCAATCCCCGCTGGTGGGAAGAACCAGACCTGGGCGCAGTGCCGCCAGATCTGCCCCGCACCACCGACCCACTGAACCTGGAGGGAACCGACGGCAGCGATCGGCTCGTCGGCGGCGACGGCAACGACACGCTGATGGGCGGCGCGGGCCACGACACGCTAGAGGGGAACGGCGGGGGCGATCGCCTCGACGGGGGAACCGGAGCCGATGAGATGATCGGCGGTAGTGGCGACGACACGTACATTGTGGATCAGGCGGGCGATCGCATCATCGAAACCGCCGACGGCGGCAACGACACCGTAGAAGCCAGCCTCAGCTACACCCTGCCCCCCCATGTAGAAAACCTGACCCTAAAGGGCGCGGCGCTGGAGGGCATCGGCAACGCGCTCCACAACACCATGCTGGGCGATCGCCGCCGCAGCACACTGAAAGGCATGAAGGGCAACGATGGGCTGCGTGGCTTTGATGGGCACGACTGGATCGACGGTGGCAGTGGCCGCGATACGCTGGAGGGCGGCCGGGGCAACGATTCTTACACCGTCAACAGCATTGGTGATGTGGTGGTTGAACTGCTCAACGCCGGAGCCGACACCGTGATTGCCTTAGTGAGCTGGGTGCTGGGCGATCATCTGGAAAACCTCACCCTGAGCGGCAATGCTCTGACAGGGCGCGGCAACCATCTCAGCAATTTGCTGATCGGCAACGGGGCAGATAACCAACTCTGGGGCGGCGACAACGGCGACACCCTGCGCGGCGAGGGGGGCAACGACATCCTCCTGGGCGATGCCGGAAACGATGTGCTGATGGGCGATGCCGGAAACGACTTGCTGGTGGGTGGCATAGGGCGCGACACGCTGGTCGGCGGCACGGGGCGCGATTCCTTTGACCTATCCACGACCCGCAATGGCAGCATGGACACGCTGATTAACTTTCGTCCTGGTGAGGATGTGCTGCTAATCCCCGCTGCCGAGTTTGATCTGGTGGATCTATCTGGTGCTTTGCCGACGGCGCTGCTCCGCCAGGGAACGCGGGCGGTGTTGGAGAGCGATCGCTTCATTTATGACCGCAGCACAGGCAACCTGTTTTTTGACCCCGACGGCAGCGGCAGCGCTCCCCAGATGCAAATTGCCCAATTGCCCGTGGGCGTGGCACTGGCAGCCGCTAATATTCTGGTGTTTTAGCAGCGTAGTGGTCTGGCAGGGCTTGAATGATGGCTTAGCATTGGGTGCTTCGACTTCGCTCAGCACGCAATCGTTGAGGGGTGAGCGAAGTCGAACCCCGGACTATCGCATCGATTTAGCCTTTTTTGGCCTTGTCAAACCAGTAGGCTCTCAGACCGATTGGGGCGGCGGGGGCGGCGAGTCCGAGTCAGCACCCGGAGATTCGGTCAGCGGTTGCCCCAGCAGCCCCCGCCGCACCCGCAGCCACAGCCTTCCCAGCAGACCCAGCAGACCCAAGAGGAAGCCAATCGCCGCACCTGGAAGGGCGATCGCCAGCACCGACAGCACCACCGCAATCAGAATCTCTAGCGACGTAATCAAAAAGTTTGCCAGCCCGCCCGTAAAAATCGTGGTTAGCTGACGCGAAAACCCCGATAGCCCACGCATCGCGCCCGCCGCACCGCCCCCCGCCAGAATCGCCAAACTCCACCGCAAAAACGGGTCAAGCCCGCTCGAAAACGCCGCCGTTAGCAGCGTCCCCGCAACGATCGACGCGGGAAACGCGACCAAATCTAGCAGCGTGTCCAACCAGGGCACAAAGTAGGCAATCACCTCCACCAGCACCGCCACGCCTAGGGTTAGCAGAGCCGGGAACGAATCAACCCATTGCAAATCGGGCGCGACGGGAAAATGCCCAAACAGTGCCGCCAGGCTCAGCACCAAAAACGGAACCAGCAGCCGAAAGCCCGCCGCCGCGCTGAGGCCGATGCCGATGCAGAGGTCGATGATCAGGTTCCAGTCCATGTGGGAGGTGGGGGAGTGGGGGGATGGGGAACAGAGGCGTGGCTGGCAATGCAAAATCGCAAAGCCAAAATCGCAAAGAAAGCCAAAATCGCAAAGCCAAAATCAAGCATCGACATAGCCCTTTACTTCCCGATGCTAATCTGATCGGACGCGGGAGTGGCGTAGGCGCGGCTACGATCGCCCAGGGTTGCAAAGTCAAATTGTGCTGCGCGAGGGGCGATCGCACTTCCCACCAGCGCAACTACAGCAGAAACGGCGATCGCCACGGCAAAGCTCACCAGCAGGTCGCCCGCAAAGGGCAAGCCGTTCCAGGGCGCAAAGTCGGGCTTGGGAAAAAACAGGGCCCCTGCGCCAATACCCGCGAGGGCGCTGAGGAACGCTGTATTGCCTGCAATGCGACGAGAATAGAGTCCCCAAAGCACCGGAAACACAGCCCCCGCACAGACCAGATCTGCCAGCAGAAACAGATACAGCACGTCGAAACCCCGCGCTGCGATGGCGATCGCCGGTAGCCCAAACGCCACCGTCAACAGCCGCGAGGCTTGCAGCAAGCCGTTGGTTCGCATTTGCGGAAACAGCCGAATCAGGTCAATGGTGAACACGCTAGCAATGCCATTCAGCAAGGAAGACAGCGTACTCATGACCAGCGCCAGCGCCAGCACCAACACCAGTACCGTAAACCACAGCGGCAGCGCAAGTTGCTGCAACAGCGAAAAGAAGGCGCGATCGTCTGTGAAGCCAAAGCTGGCCGCCAGCAGCCCCAGCGCCCCCGCCACCAGCAGCAGCGGCAGCGTAATCACCGCAGACCCCAGAAACGCTTGCTGCACGGTCTTGTCGGTGCGGCTGGCATAGACCCGCTGCCAGTTTGCCTGGTTAAACACCTCTGCGGCAACAATCGCCAGCAGCAGCGTCGCCCCAAACTTGATGCCGTCCAGGTTGCCCAGCGAGAGCAACTGGGGCGCATTCAACTGCACGGGTTGCAGTGCAGCCTCCCAGCCGCCCATTGCCACCAGCGCCACAATGAAGCTGACCAGCAGCAGCGGCACCATCACCGCAAACTGGATCGCGTCGGTGAAAATCGTCGCGCCCAGACCGCCATAGGTGGTGTAGACAAAGGTTGCGGCGATGACGACCAGCGCCGTCCAGCCGAGGGGCACGTCTGCCAGGATTTGCACGGCTTTGGCGATCGCCGTCAGTTCTGCTGCCAGGTAGATGAACATGTAGAACACCATCACGCCCAGCGCCAGCAGATACATCGCATTGCCAAAGCGATACAGCACAAACTCGTTGAGCGAATGACCCTGGGGCAAAATTCGGCGCAGGCGCGGGCCAATTTGGGTAAACAGCGCCAGTGGAGCCGCCGACCCCAGACAGTAGCCCACAATGCCCGCAATGCCGCTGCTGGCCCCCACTTGGGGCGGGCTAAACAAAATCCACACGCCCAGCGCCGACGCAACCACAGTAGCAAACGACATCCACGGGCCAAACCGATTGCGGCTGACCATGTAATCTTCTAAATTCATCGTCTGCTGACTGGCCCGCACCAGCCCCAGCAGGGCAAACCCGCCCGCCGTTGCCAGCGTCACCAGCAGCGCCACAGATTGAACCGACATGCTCTAACCCTCCTCAGGGAATTTCCGGTAACGTCGCTAGAGGCTGGCTTGCTCTTGGAAACGTTTGCAATCTGTTTGCAGTCTGTTTGCAGTCTGTTTGCAATCTGTTTGCGGCTGTCCTCACAGATTTTCGCAAGGGATTCTGCAAGAGGTTCTGCAAGGGTTTGCGAACGCCCCTCAGAAGACTTGCGAGAACTGTTTAGACAGCTTTTGAGGACATGACTGCGAACGCAAACGCGAATCCTTTGGAGGACGGTGAAAACCAGGAGTGAAAACCAGCTTGAGGGGGCGATCGCCCCTTACCGGATCTCGCTATTTCTGCCAACCCTTTGGATGTCGTCGATGCAAACCTCGCTTCCCTCCGCTGGCATAACCCAGTCTCAGGTTCCAAGGGTGTAATCTCAGCCCGCTTTATCTCAGTCTGATTGGGCGGGCACCCCTAGCTTGAGTAGTATCTTATCATTGACCCAACAGAGTTGCTAAAGGGGCAGGTATAGAGGCGATCGCCCGCCAGTTCGCAACCACGTTAGGGCCAGAAAACACCCGCAAAACACGCACTAGCGTTAGCGGCTGAGCCATTGCCAGTGCTGATAGTTGGGATGCAGGTGGCGCGGCAGGGCAGGATGGCGGATGGAGATGACTTCCTGGCGATCGCCCGCTGTGATGGGCAGACGACCTGGCGCTGGAGAATCAAAAACGATCACATTTGAGCAGTCAGATGAACAATCAGATTTTAGATTTCGCATTGCGAACCTCCTGCTAGATCGACGATCAGGAGGCACATCCAAGCCTGTCACCATGCTCACCATGCTCACCATGCATAGTGGCATGTGCGAATTTTTTTGTGCCTTATTCTTGTGCCTTATTCTTGTGCCTTATTCTTGTGCCTTAAGGGGGCTGCCGCTCAAGCGCTGGCACAGCTAGAAATCGGCTTCTCTCTAAATTCTATCGAATTAAATTCAATTTGTATCTTAAGCTACAGAAATTTAGTTCGCATCCCCCAATGGAGCGAGTCCGAGGTCGGGTGGGTTTCCTATCCCAAAGCAGACGGTTTTTCCCACTCTACAGCGCAGGCGCAATCTCGCAGAATGAAGATGTTGAGTAAAGGACATTCCCGATGGCGTTCCCTCTGCAAAACCTCTACGACTGGTATCGCGATGTCATTCGCAATCCCAAATATCGCTGGTGGATTATCTTAGGCACGATTGCTTACATCGTCATGCCGTTCGATATCGCGCCCGATTTCATTCCTATCATCGGTCAGATCGATGACGCGATTATTATCACGCTGCTGTTCACAGAAGTTTCTCAACTGCTGATCGAACGTGTGAAAAACAAGAAAGAAGTGGTGGATTCTGAACAGGTTGCGTCTGCGGATACGCCTGTGGATGTGCAAGCCGTTTCCATCGACTAAGGTTTCATGCTCTTGCTGGTTTCGTGGAGCAGGTGTTTGCCCCAAAAGCGAGCGATCGCCCTTCCCAATTGAGCTTCTGTTGAGCAATCAAAGACTCAAGGTAAGAGGTTGAGACAAAAATTTAGGCTAGAGTTGTTGCAGAGAGCCGATTCTCAGATTCTCAATTGAGAGTCGGCTCTCTGTGTGAATGACTAGTGAATGACTAGTGAATGACTAGTGAATGACTAGTGAATTACTAGGTGTGAATCTCTAGAGGCTGGATTACCCAGATCTAGGGGCTGGATTGCCCAGAATTTGAATCTCCAGGTTTCTACCCTATCTCTGCTATAGCAAGCCCCGATAGCGGATAAACACCAGGATCACTGCCCAAGAACCCAGCGCCACCTTCAGCGCTACCAAAATATTCAAAACAGGAATCACGCCGCCGCTGACCAATTCGCCTAAGTTGCCGTGGGGCAACTCAAACCCCACTAGCGTCATCACAGCCAGCACAATAAAAATCATCACTGAGATTTTTTCCCAGCGGGCGGTTTGCCAGCGTTGATAGATGCTCTGCATTAGTTCTGAAGAAGACGTGATGGCGACCAGTCCGATCGCCGTGCCGCCCGCCACACCAGCCGCAAAGCCACCGCCAGGACTGAGGTGTCCGCGAATCGCCAGTTCGATGCCCACCAGTGCGGCAATCGTTGCGCCCAGCCGCGCCAGCACGATGGAGGGTTCGTCAGTAAAGCGGCGAAACTTGGCCGAGGGCTTTTCGTTTGCCAGGAGGAAATAGGCTCCCATAATGGCAATGGTGAACACCACCACTTCAAAAATGGTGTCGTAGAGCCGATTGCGGAAGATAATGCCTGTCACTGCATTGGGCACACCGCTATCTTGCACAATTGCTTCAACAATTGAAAAATCTAGCTCACTGGCTATGGGTTGCGGCATGAGCAGGATTTTTAGAAAAATGGCAACACCTGCCAGCAGATAAATCCATCTCATGGGTGCTTTGCTCCGGGAGTGGGTGGGCCAACGTAGGCGATCGCCGGGGAAGACGGCAACTCGGTTTGCAGAATGTCGTAGATACGGCGGAGGCGGGTGGTGGTTTGGTACGTCGTCTTGACTGCGACATCATGGGGCGCAGGGGGCGCGGGGGGCGTGGGCCGCTCATCTACCGCAAGCGGGGTGCAGGTGAGATGCACCTCTTTTTCGAGGAGCGCCTGCCGCAAATCTTCTAGGCTGAGATAGGGAATCAGTTCTAGCCGCAGATGATATTTGCCAAAGGTAAGACGGAGGTCGTCGATGAGCGATTTGAGGGGCAGGTCGAGGGGGGCTGAGGCTGATGGCTGTAGAGGCTGGTGAGATTCGTCTGGAAGCAGGTTGAGGGCGATCGCCTCGTCCTTTAGCACGCCCAGCCGCAGCACCATCGAGGAGCGCACCGCCACGGCGTAGAGCGTGACCGCCAGCATCGTGCCCACCATCGCCTCCGTCAACGCCACGTCTGCCGCACCCAGCACCGTATACACCAGCGCCGCCACTGCGCCCAAAATGCCGCGAATCACCAGCGCGTGGTAGGGATTCACCTGAAGGACCAGCATGGCAGCAGACAGGGGCAAGAGCGCCGTAATTGCGTATACGTATTCATCGTGCGGACCAATTATGCTGTGCTGCATCATGCGTCTCCCTGCTCAGTCTGTGGGTCACTGGTCAAACTGCTTGTCAAACTGCTGAAAGGCTCCGCAGCATCTCCCCAGCGCTCTTGGGGGGGCAGGTCGCTCGCGCAATAAGCCAACACATAGCCCAGCATCGTGTTCCACAGGGCCAATGAGAACACTGCCAGCAGTAGCAGGGGCCACTCGCGGGGAATTTTCAGCAATAGCCCGACGACGATGCTGAGGGACCCCAGTGTGTCGGCAACCGAGAGACTGTGGAGCTTGTAGAGAACCGAGCGATCGCCCACCAGCGGCCAGGTGCCCCAAAACCAGAAGACCAGCCCCAGCCCAATGCAGCCGTAGCTCAAAAAATCAATCAAAGTGTTAATCACGGGTGCGTTGATCATGGCAGGTTTCTAATCAAATGCAGTGCAATTTTATGCGGCTTTCTCTAGAGGGTTTGCGAGAGATCGTTCAGCCGCTTAATGACGTGAGCTAGCAGCATCAGACCCGCATTTCCGACGCTGAGAATCAGCACGCCCACCACACCGATCATCCAGTCATCCTGCAAAATAGACACAATCAAGATCATGATTGAGGTTTTGGTGGCGACGCTGGCAAAGGCCAACATTTTTTGCCAGATATTATCGTCTTGCCAGGCCTCATACAGTGGGATGAGCAACGCCACCAGCATGATCAGGAGAATGAGTTTCATGATCGGCTCCTTCGCGTTACGTGATGCACTTCAAACCAGCCCGCTTCGTGATATTTCAACACAATGGTTTTGGGTGTGAAAGTGATTAGAAATATATCTAAAAAAAGGAGATGGGGCGATCGCCGGGGCGGTACCTGCTGTAAGACAATTTCCTCCCGCTTATGGGGACGCAGGATCATCTCGAAGGCTTCGGCATAGGCCTGGGGAATCGACGCAAAGACCTTTGCCATCACTCGCAACCACTCGCTCAAGCGATCGTTTTGACGGCTATCGCCCTGGGGCAACAGCAGCGCCACCGTAACACCGATCACGATATTTGCGAAGCTCAAGTTTGCGGTCAGCAAGAACCAAATTGTCAGCCGCAAGGCAAGATTTCGAGCTAGTTTGCCACCCATGCAAAGACCATCCAAAATACAAGGATTAACATTAAGCTCATGCCACCAATTAAGTGTTCAAACTTTTCGGCAGCGCGGGGGAGATTGACATTGGCTTGCTGAAATAGAAGCTTATGAGCGATCCAGGCGATGCCAATAATCAGCAGCGGTTTTACAATATTTTCGACTGTATAAGCTTCGTAATACACCGCATTTGCCAGCACCAATCCCCCCAGCAGCACCAGCATCGCTGCCCAAAATCCGGGCTTGAGCGATTGGCTCTGGGAGTCGGGTGGAAACTGACGGTGGGGCAAAAAGATGAACTTGGCAAAGGCGATCGCCGTTCCCGTCGCTGCCAGATTCATGCCCACGACCTGCCAGGGCAGCAGGCTTTTCATGGTCAGCACCTTGGCCCCAAAGCCCGACAGCAGCGGGAAGCCAGAAATCGAGAAACTGGCGATCGCCAGCGCAATCCACAGCGATCTGCGAATCGGCATCTGATGGAGTTCCTTGAAACTGCGACTGGGCAGGTTGCCCACCGTTAGAAACAGAGACGACTTCACCAGTCCGTGGGTCAGCGCATAGAACCCGCCCACCTCCGGAGCCGCCAGCACAAAGCCCAACTGCGAAACCGTGCTAAACGCCAGTAGCCGCTTGGTGTCTTTTTCAAACACGGCATAGGCCACGCCCAGCAAGGCAGTGCCTACGCCAAACACCCGCACCATCGGGTCAATTTCGGGCAGCAGCAGGGCGCAGCGCATGAGTGGATAAATACCCGCCTTTACCACCACGCCCGACAGCAGCGCCGACACGGGCGATTCTGACTCTGAGTGGGTCAGCGGCAGCCACAACCCTGCGACAAACACGCCGCCCTTGACCAGCAGCCCCAAAAAAATCAGGGCGATCGCCTCCAGTGGCGCACGACCCAAGCCGCTATAGGCAAAGGAGTGATTGGTTTGGTAAACCAGCACCGCCCCCATCAGGTAAAACAGCATCGCCGTGTTGCTGACAAACAGATAGCGCAGGCCCACCCAAATCGAGCGATCGCTCCGGGGATAGGCAATCAGCAAAAACGCCGCAATGCTAATTACCTCCAGCGCCACATAGAGGCTGATGAAATCTGCACAGGCAAACGCCGCATTCACGCTGCCGTGCAAAATCGTGAGCTGAGTATAGAAGAACGCTGACTTGCCCGTATCCCAACAGTAGAGAATCACCGCCGCCGTCACCAGCGCGTTTGTGAAAATGAAAAAGCCACTCAGCGGATCGAGCAGCAGCGTCACGCCAAACCGATCCAGCAGCCCAAAGCCCAGCGGTGCTTCCCGCAGAAACAGCAGCGTGGCATAAACCGCAGATGCCAGGGCTGCCGTCAGCGCCAGCGGTCGAGCCAGACGTGGGATCAGATACACCAAAAATCCAGCAAACAGCGGCAGCGCCACCCAGCCAATGGTCAGGCGGCTCATGGCGGCATTGCTGATGCTCAAATCGGTCGCAATTGGGCTGCTAAAGGAAAACCCGCTCATCCACCCATTGAAACCTTCTAAGAAGCCGATGAGATGGTTCATGGCGTGTTCCCCTTCTCAATCTCGTGGGCTTCCAAAATGGGGTTGTCTCGCGCCAGTTTCATGATGCCGACCAGCATGAGTGCCTGAATGGAGAACCCAATCACGATCGCGGTCAAAATCACGGCCTGGGGCACGGGGTCGGCATAAGCTATCCCTGCTGCACTATCCAGCCCTTCGGTCAGAATCGGCGTTTTCAGTCCCTCTCGCGAAGCAATCAGCACGTAATAGGCAATTACGCCCGTACTCATCACGTCCATTGAGATGATCTTCATCACCAGGTTCTTTTTGAAGACGATGCCAAAGAATCCACACAAAATGGTGACGACTACAAAGGCCTCTAACACAGCATCCCTCCTTGCCCAAATCAAGCCTGACCCCAAGCCCCACCGCAGCTCAATCCCTGCGGCGATGGTTTCAATCAGTGCCACATGGCGCGAGCCAAAAACTATAGACTTAATTCAATCATCAAATACCCATTGATAGCAATCATACTATGATTAGTTCGCTGTGGCTGAGGATATGAACGTTTTGCAAAGGCGCAAAAGCCTAGCCGAAGATGTTCCGCCAGAAATATCCAACCGGAGATGGAAGAGATTTAGCCGGAGATATGCCGTCAGAGATATCTAGCCGGAGATATCTAGCCGGAGATATCTAG
>JBDNCP010000130.1:0-13945 GCA_046719575.1 Cyanobacteriota bacterium | reverse complement strand
GCTATGGGGCAAAGCCCCACGTCGCCAGGCCCCAGTCGAGGATTGTTTGCTGAGTTGCAGCGGTTTTTTCGGGCCCTCAGTCAGTAATGTCGCCCAATAATGTCGCCCAATAATGTCGCCCAATAATGTCGCCCAATAATATCGCCCAATAATGTCGCCCAGTAATGTTGTCTAAAATCCCTGGGCAAGCTTTACGGTAACTTGTCAAAAAATTTACGGGCAATGGCGGCGAAAGACTAGTCTCTCTGGGCATAATGAAAAAAATACCCCCATTTTCCACCCATTCAGGATGCGCTGGGGAGTTGGTCTGATAGCAGCCTCACTCATCAGAACGAGTCAAGAATTCCCTGCTCATCCTTGGTTCGATTGAGTTCTGCGAATCGTTTGTGATTCGGACGCTGGGCAGAGTGCTGATTGGCCGAGCGACTTTCACCTCCGAAGACCGATCGGTTAAAGCTGTATCTGTCTTTATAGAGCGTTTTTGCTGCTGTCTTTCTCTGCTGGTTTGCCAAACTGATGGTTTGTCAGCCTGAGGAGTTAAGTGGGGCAGGTGTCATTCGCGTTTGGCATTCCTGTCAGCCTACATCGGTCAGGTTTAGCTTTGTTTTTTGAACTTTGGGTGGTCTAGCCAATAGAACAGGAAGGTTTGTGGTGGGCAATCGGCGCATTTTCATTGGAGACGTACATGGGCATTACGACGGTTTGATGCGCCTGCTAGAGGCGATCGCCCCTAGCGCGGGAGATCAGGTTTATTTTCTCGGAGACCTGATTGACCGGGGGCCCAAAAGCGCTCAGGTGGTTTCCTTTGTGCGACAGCAGGGCTACGTTTCGCTGCTGGGCAACCACGAGCAAATGCTGCTAGAAGTTATGCCCCAGGGCAAACTCTCCTATCAGGCGCTCCAGGCATGGCTCTTTAGCGGTGGGCAGACCACGATGCAGAGCTATGGTAAGTCTGACGACCTGCTGATGGAGCATGTAAGCTGGATGCGATCGCTCCCCACCCACCTCGATTTGGGCGATATCTGGTTGTCTCATGCTGGAATGCATCCTGCCCTCTCGGTTGCCGACCATACTGCTCAGGAATATTGCTGGGTGCGCGACGAGTTTCACAGCATGACTCGCCCCTATTTTCCCAATAAGCTCATCATCACTGGCCACACAATTACCTTTACATTGCCCAATGTGCCGCCTGGGGCGATCGCCCAGGGACAGGGCTGGCTCGATATCGATACCGGAGCCTATCACCCCCGCAGCGGCTGGCTCACCGGGCTAGACCACACCCACCAGCGGGTCTATCAGGTCAACGTCCAGACTCAGGAATCGCGGGTGCTGCCCCTGGCCGAAGCATCTGTGCAGATTGACCCGGCCCGCGTGATGGCCCGCCGTCGCCAGCCCATGACCCTAGAAGCGCTGACTAAGCCTGTGTAGCCTGCCAGTGCAGCCTGCCAGTGTAGCCTGCCAGTGTAGCCTGCCAGTGTAGCCTACCAGTGCAGCCTGTTTTTTTGACCTGCCCTTTGGAACCTGCTTTTTCTAACCTAGAGCAAGCGGCATTTTGGAAATCTCCGCCTGGCCGGAGTGTCCGATTTGGGAAGATTTCAGTATCCGAGGGCGTGCCAATGTTGCGATAATGCTGGCATGTCTATTTTGAGCCGTCCCGGTGCCAAAGCCAGTGCCTATCCCATCCGGCAAGATTGGGCCTGGATGACTGCGCTGCTGATCGTGGCGCTGGTGCTGATGACGGTCAATTTGGGGGGTGTGCCGCTGCGCGATTGGGACGAAGGCACCGTCGCACAGGTGGCGCGGGAGATTTGGCGATCGCCCCCAGAAGCGCGAGCCTGGCTGTTTCCCACCCTGGGCGGCGAGCCTTACCTAAACAAGCCGCCGCTGATGCATTGCCTGATGGCGATCGCCTATCGCATCGGTGGCGTGAACGAGTGGACGTCGCGGCTGCCCGGAGCCATCCTGACGGCGCTTTCGGTGCCGCTGCTCTATGCCATCGGGCGAGAACTGTTTCCTGGTCGGCTGCCCGCTCTGTTGTCGGCGCTGGTCTATCTCACCTGGCTGCCCGTCGCCCGCAATGGTCGGCTGGCAATGCTAGATGGCGCAGTGCTGTGCTGGCTGATGCTGCTGATGTGGTGTGGGCTGCGATCGCGCCGAGACACGCGCTTTGCCCTGGGGATCGGTCTAAGCTTGGGGCTGATTTGCCTGACCAAAGGCCTGATGCTAGGGCTGCTGCTGGGTGGCATTTTGCTTGTTTTCTTGATTTGGGACACGCCGCGTCTGTTGCAGCAGCCCTACCTGTGGGCGGGTATTGCGCTGGGCTGCGCTCCGGTTGCCTTTTGGTATGCTGCTCAATGGGGGCACTATGGCCGAGAGTTTCTAGGGCGAAACCTGGTGCAGCAGTCCGCGAGCCGCATCTGGAAGCCCGTTGAGCAAAACGACGGCCCACCCTGGTATTATCTGTTGGAAATTGTGAAGTATGGCGTGCCGTGGGTGGTGTTTTTGCCAGCGGGGATTCGCTTAGCGCGAAATAACCTGATTTTTGGCTGGGCCAAGCTGGCGCTAGTGTGGAGCGGTGTTTATTTTGCTGCGATTTCGCTCATGTCTACCAAGCTGCCGTGGTATGTGCTGCCGCTGTATCCGGCGCTGGCGCTGCTGGTAGGGGGCAAGCTGGCTGACCTGTGGCGAGAGGGGCGACAGGGGGGCGTGCGGCAAATGCCAGGAGAGGGCTATGCGCCGATTTGGTGGCGGGTGCTGGGCGGGCTAGGGCTGCTGGGCTGGGGCGGCGCAATATACCTAGGGTTAGTGCAGCAGCCGCGAGCGGTGGATGTAGGGATTGTGATGGCGGCGCTGGCAGCAGCGCTGACGGTGGCGGCGGTACTGGTGAGGCGGCAAAATCCGCAGTTTATCAGCGTGTTGCTCTGGGGGATGTATCTATCGCTGCTGTTATTGATGCTGACCCCCCACTGGCTGTGGGAACTGGCGGAGGCATTTCCCGTCCAGCCTGTGGCGGCGCTGGTGCGATCGCACACGCCGGCTGGCGAGACGGTCTATAGCTCCTATGGCGATCGCCGCCCGTCTTTAGAGTTTTATAGCGATCGCCGTGTCCTGCCTGCCAATGCCGAGCGGCTGCAAAAGCTGTGGACCAACGAACCGCAGGTTTATCTATTGCTGGATGAGGCAGCACTGCAATCCTTGAAATTGCCTGAGAAAAAAGTTTTGGGACAGGCAGAGGGATTTACGCTGGTGCAGCGAGTGCGCCCGCCCGTGCAAACTCCGCCGCTAGAACAGCCGGAATGACACCAGGAAATTGCCCAAAGTCGGTATGCTGAGGGAATATTAGGCTGAACAAAGGTTTATGGGTTGCTCACTGTTCTGACAGAGTTTATTAAAACTAAGTGGTATGAAAAAGGCGTTATATTTGCTGGCGGCGATTAGCGATCGCGATTTTGAGTGGCTGTTGCAAGCGGGCAAGCGGCAGGGAGTGCCCAAGGGATCGGTATTGATTTCAGAGGGGCAGCCGATCGATGCGCTGTATGTGGTGCTGAGCGGGCGGTTTGTGGTGTCGGTGGCTTCGCCGGGGGGCGATCGCCCCATTGCGGTTCTATCTTCGGGCGAGGTGCTGGGGGAAATTTCCTTTATCGACTCGCGCCCGCCCACAGCGACGGTGAGAGCGGTGGAGAATTCGGTGGTTTGGTCGATTCCCCGGATGCAGTTGACGGCCAAACTGTCGCAGGATGTTGCCTTTTCGTCGAACTTTTATCGGGCGCTGGCGGCCTTTTTGAGCGATCGCCTGCGAACGACCGTTAGCCGTCTAGGCTACGGCGGCGACTCGCCCAACGTGCCCGACGACGAATCACCTGACCATCACAATCCGCAAGTGTTCGATAACCTCGATTTGGCAAAGGCCCGCCTGGAGTGGCTAGTGACGCACTAGCCAAACGTTGCCCTATGGATTTTCTCCCAGCGCGACAGCGGTTCTATCAGGAGATTCACCAGCCCGATGAAGCCATCGATCTGGCGCGGGCTGCGCTATACATTGCACAGGAAGAATATCCCTTGCTCGACCCGGAGGAATATCTCAACGCGCTGGCGGTGATGGCAACCGAAGTCGAGGAGCGCTTGCCTCCCGAACGCTATCCGCTGCGGGTCGTTCAAACGCTGAACCGCTATCTATACGAAGACCTGGGCTACAGGGGCAACACCGCCCGATACTACGACCCGCGCAATAGCTACCTGAACGACGTAATCGAGCGTCGCCAGGGCATTCCCATCACGCTGTCGCTGGTGTATCTAGAAGTTGCCAATCGAATTGGCTTGCCAATGGTGGGCGTGGGAATGCCCGGCCACTTTTTGATTCGCCCGACTGTAGCAGACATGGATTTGTATATTGACCCGTTTCACCAGGGCACAGTGATGTTTGCCGAAGACTGTCAGGAGCGGCTGAGCCAAGTGTATGGCCAGCCTGTGGAGCTGCGCCCGGAGTTTTTGCAGCCAGTGAGCCATCGCCAGTTTTTGGCCCGGATGTTGGCCAATCTAAAAATGATTTATTGGAACCAGCAAGATTGGCCGCGATCGCTCTCAATGGTCGAACGCATCCTCCTGCTGTTTCCTGATGCGCTCCAGGAACAGCGCGATCGCGGCATTTTGTATTATCACCTGGGTCGCTGGATCGAGGCCTCAGTTGACCTGGAAGCCTATCTCGACCAGGTTCCGACCGCCAGGGATGTCGATTTGATTCGCAACCTGCTGGCGCAAATGAGGCGGGCTTGAGCGTGCCCTGCGGACTAAAACTGGCTAAACTAAGGCTGAAGCTGCTTCAGCAGGCGCTCGAATCGCAGTTGGGCGATCGCCACTCCTTCTTCATTTGCAACATGCCCATTAGCGGCGGGTTTTGTGCCCTCGTCGCCCAGTTGCTTCACCGTGCCCCGCAGCCGCTGCGACAGCAAAATCGCCAGCGCCCGATAAAATCGACAGCCAAAGCCTTCATCCTGCTGGAGCTTTTCGGCAAGTTGAGCGCGGGGAATGGCCAGCACTGTAGAATCTTCCAGCGTTTGCACCGTTGCGGAAGGGGGGCGAGCGTCGATGAACGACATTTCTCCGACCACCTCGCCACTCGACAGTCGGGCGATTTGTCGGCCGTCTAGCGCCGAAATCGACACCACCAGCATCCCATCTAGCAAGATATAGAGCGTGTCCACTGGCTGCCCCTCGTAAATCAGGACGCTGCCCGCTGACACATGCTGCTTGCGACCAACCTGCACGAGCCAATCAATATCGTCGTCGCTCAACTCACCCAAGATAAACATAACCTTTTGCATAGGCTGCTTCCTCAGTAATCTCCAATCCCAAATCACGGTCTCTGACAAAGGGCGACCGAGGCCGCCGCTCCATCATCAGTAGAAACACTTAAACCGAAATCAGTATCAGACACTCAACACCTGTATGGAGTTAATTGAAACAGCCTCAATGGACTGACTTGACTTGCTAACTTGACCTGCTAACTTGACCTGCTAGCTTGAATTTCTAAACTGACTGGCTTTAAGTCGTTGCCCGGATTGACTGACAAAATCTGGGCACTAGGCGGTTGAAACCGCTGCTACATAAACAAAGTCGGCCTTCGCCGACTTTCCACCCTTGCCAAAAACCCGCGTAGGCGGGTTTCGCCTGTGTAGGCGCGGCTTCCAGCCGCTAGCGGTAAATGCTTTGTCAGTCAACGAGGGTCGTTGCCTTAACCCAGATCTGTGGTCGAGAGAATTTTTGAGTATCAATTTCTCACACACCGCTACCATTTTATACTGACACAGCAGAGTGAAATCCGCAGAAGTCATTAAGGCTACTTCGCAGGGGCTTGAGGATGCAACCCATTTGGGCGCGGCAAATGGGTATGGCAAACATGACAAACCAGATAGATCTTGTCAAGTTGGCTGTGCTGAACCCTGATGTCGGCTGATAAGCACTCAGTTGGAAAATTCAGCTACTATGCAGTCAGACAGCAACCAGATGCTTCTCCGTGTGATCCAGAGTCTTTGAATGCTCAGAATGCTCAGTGAGTGTTCTGCTGGTCATGGGGCAGATCGGCTCGGCTTTGACCTTCCGCAAATTATCCGCAGATTAACAGCATCAATCCTGAAACCTCGACAATCCTATGATTTCTGACCTGCAACATGTGCTTTCTGCCATAGACTTGGACGCAGACTGGATTGGACTCCGCGCAGTCAGGGAAGCGTCAGCCAGTTGCTATGTTCGCGATGGGCTGCCGGAGGGCAACACCAAGTCGCTGAATCAGGGCGTAATGGTCGAGGTGATGGCAGAGGGGCAGATTGGCTACGGGGCAGTCAATTCCTTTCAGCCAGAACAGATCCGCGCTGCCGCCAAAATGGCCTATCAGCAGGCGATCGCCGCTAGTCGCTGGGGCATTTATTCTGCTACGCCTGCCATTCGCCCCAAAGTAGTTGGGCAATATGCGTCGCCGTTTCAAAAGCCGCTGAATGCCCTCTCGCTGGGAGAAATCAACGATCTACTGGTGCGCCTTTGCAAGACACTCAACGTCTCGGAGCAAATCGTGCAGACCCTTGCCGTGGCTCATTATGAAACCGTTGATTCCTGGTTCGTCAGCAGCAATGGCTCGGAAGTGCATCAGCAATTTTCGCTGATCGAAACGCACTACGGGGCGATCGCCCAGGACGGCCCCATCGTGCAGCAGCGCAGCAACAACGGCCACCTAGCACACTGCTACCAAGGGGGCTGGGAGCTATTTCTAGACGACCAGCTTTGGGCCCGCGCCCAGCAGATTGGCGAACAGACGGTCGAATTGCTGACCGCTGAAGAATGCCCCACAACCCGCACCACACTCGTCCTCGCGCCCGACCAGATGATGCTGCAAATTCACGAAAGCGTTGGGCATCCGCTAGAGCTAGACCGGATTCTGGGCGACGAGCGCAACTACGCGGGCGGCAGCTTTGTAAAACCATCAGATTTTGGCAGCCTCTCCTACGGCTCCCGGTTGATGAACATCACCTTTAACCCCACCGTGCCCCATGAATTTGCCAGCTACCGATTTGACGATACGGGCGCACCTGCCAGCCGAGAGTATCTAATTCGCGAGGGCGTGTTGCAGCGGGGGCTGGGCAGCCTGGAAAGTCAGGCGCGGCTGGGGGTTGCGGGGGTGTCTTGCGCCCGCGCCTCGTCTTGGAATCGTCCGCCGATCGACCGTATGGCTAACCTCAACCTGGAGCCAGGGACAGACTCGCCGGAAGCCATTATTGCCGACATCGAAGACGGGGTGTATATGGAAGCTAACCGCTCCTGGTCTATCGATGATCAGCGCTACAAGTTTCAGTTTGGCTGCGAATATGCCAAGCGCATCGAAAACGGCAAGCTGACCAAAACGCTGCGAAATCCCAACTATCGCGGCACGACGCTCGACTTCTGGCATCGGCTGAGCCGCGTTGGCAATTCAGAAACCTGGGAAATCTACGGCACACCCTATTGCGGCAAGGGAGAACCCAACCAGGCAATTCGTGTGGGGCATGGCGCTCCGGTGTGTGCCTTTGAGGAAGTGGAGGTGTTTGGCGGCGGCTGAACTGGCGCTGGGCGGCGGGGCTGGAGAAGCAACTGTTAGCAGCTTTTGAATAGCAGCTTTTGAATAGCAGCTTTTGAACGACTGTAAACGGTGCGGCAGGGCTAGAACGGTAGTATTTTGAACGGCAGTATTAGGGGCTAATGTGACGCATCTAAACCTGGAAACCACACCTGAAACGGAATTTGAGATTGAAACTGCGATCGCCCTGGATGGTCTAGAAGCCGAGTTTTCTAAATTGGCAGCGGCGATCGCCGATCAGTTGTCGCCGGAGGAACAATTCACGCTGGGGCTGAATGCAGAACAGAGCCAGTTTGTACGGTTTAACCATGCCCGCGTGCGGCAGACGGGCGGCATTGTAGATTGTCAGGTGGCGCTGACGCTGATGGCACACCAGCGCACGGCATCGTGGCGGTTTCCGCTGACGGGCCATTGGGAGGCAGACTGGGCGATCGCCGCCGAGGCTCTGGCCGACCTGCGGGCTGACCTGCCCCATCTGCCGATCGATCCCTATCAAGTGCTGCCGTCGGGCACCGCCACCAGCCGCGAGGTGCATCACGGTCGCCTGCTCGCCCCCAGCTTGGCAGTGGAGGCGATTCTGCCGGAGGTAAACGGGCTGGACTTTACGGGCATCTATGCAGGCGGGCAAATGCTGCGAGCCTACGCCGACTCGGTGGGACAGCGACACTGGTTTGCCACAGAGTCTTTCTCGCTAGATTATTCCCTATTTACCGCCGATGGGCAGGCCGTGAAGGGCACGATGGCAGGCAGCGAGTGGGATGCAGCCGCCTACGCAGCCAAGCTGACCGACTCCAAGCAGCAGCTTGAGCGCCTGGGTCGCACGCCCAAACCCATTCCCAAGGGGGGCTATCGGGTTTATCTAGCTCCAGCGGCCCTGGCAGATATTGTGGATATGTTTTCCTGGGGCGGGGTCAGCGAGGCTTCGCTTCAGCAGGGCGAAAGTGCGCTGGGTGCGTTGCAGCGGGGCGATCGCACGCTGTCTCCACAATTCACCCTGCGAGAAAACTTTGCCTCTGGCCTGGTGCCCCGGTTTAACCACCTGGGCGAAATTGCGCCGACGGAGTTGACGATTATCGACCAGGGCAAGCTGGTGAACACGCTGGTCAACTCGCGCACTGCCAAGGAATATGGCAAAACCCCCAATGGAGCAAACAGCGCCGAATCGCTGCGATCGCCCGAAGTGCTTCCTGGCAGTTTGCCTGCTGCCGATGTGCTGAAGGCGCTGGATACGGGGCTATATCTGTCCAACCTGCATTACCTGAACTGGAGCGATCGCCCGACAGGCCGCATCACGGGCATGACTCGCTACGCCTGCTTTTGGGTAGAGCAAGGCGAAATCGTTTCCCCCATTGAAAACCTCCGCTTTGATGAAAGCCTCTATCGCTGTCTGGGCGACCACCTGATTGCCCTCACACAACAGGTTGAATTTATTCCCGATGTGGACACCTACAATCGCCGCAGTTTAGGCGGTGTGCAGGTTCCCGGTGCGCTGATAGAGGATTTTACCTTCACGCTCTAGCAGGCTGCTTGGATATTGGGTTGGGTATTTGGACGAAAACCAGACCTGTTTGCTCGTATCTTTCACAACATGGCAAATCCGGCGCTCTAGCTTAGACTAGGCGCTAGTTTTTGCACCGTTTCGCAGTAGATTAAAACACTCCAAAAGCTTTAAGAGAAATTCCGCTTCTTCTGGTTCAATGCTATGGGAAGCGCAACATGTACCCTTCGCGTCCATTTACGAATAACTGAGGATTAATCATCATGGCGGCGATCGCATCCATTAAAGCCCGCGAAATTCTAGACTCTCGCGGCAACCCAACGGTAGAAGTAGACGTGACGCTAGACGATGGCAGCTTTGGACGGGCGGCAGTTCCCTCTGGTGCTTCGACAGGAACCCGTGAGGCCCTGGAACTGCGCGACGGAGACCAGAGCCGCTACGCAGGTAAAGGCGTACTCAAGGCAGTGGCCAATGTGAACGGGGCGATCGCCGACAAGCTCAAGGGAGCCGATGCCTCGGATCAAAAAGCGATCGACCAGACCATGCTAGATATGGACGGCACAGAGTACAAGAGCAACCTGGGTGCAAATGCCATTCTGGGCGTGTCGATGGCGGTGGCGCGGGCTGCGGCAGACTCGGCAAACTTGCCCCTCTATCGCTATCTGGGTGGGGATGCGGCGGTGCTGCTGCCCGTGCCTTGCTTCAACGTGCTAAATGGCGGGGCCCATGCCGACAACAGTGTAGACTTCCAGGAATTTATGATTGCGCCTGTAGGTGCGCCCAATTTTCGCACCGCCCTGGAAATGGGAGCCGAAACCTATCACGCGCTCAAGTCTATTCTCAAGGGCAAGGGCTACAGCACGGGCGTTGGCGATGAGGGCGGCTTTGCACCCAACCTGAAGGCAAACGTCGAGGCGGTCGATTTGATTCTAGAGGCAATTACGAAGGTGGGTCTAAAGCCTGGCGACGACATTGCGCTGGCGCTTGATCCCGCCGTTAGCGAGATGTGGCAAGAAGACGGCACCTACATTAATTTCAAGTCTGACAAGGCCGTTCGCACGACGGAAGACCTGATTTCCCTTTGGGAAAGCTGGGTAGCGCAATATCCCATCGTGTCGCTGGAGGACGGGCTGGGTGAACAGGATTGGGAAGGCTGGAAGGTGTTGACCCAACGCCTGGGTCAGAAAGTTCAGCTTGTGGGTGACGATGCGTTTGTCACGAATCCCACCATCATCAAGCAGGCGATCGCCGATGGCGTGGGCAACTCGTCGCTGATCAAAGTCAACCAAATTGGCAGCGTGACCGAAACACTGGATGCGATTGAGCTATCTCGAAGCGCAAACTATACCGTGATGATTAGCCACCGCTCTGGCGAAACGCCGGATGACTTCATTGCCGATTTGGCCGTTGCCACCAACGCGGGGCAGATGAAAACGGGCGCACCCTGCCGGGGCGAGCGTCTGTCGAAATACAACCAGCTTTTGCGGATTGAGGAGGATCTGGGCGATCGCGCTCAATATCCTGGAATCTCGGCCTTTAAGAGGTAGGCAAAAGCGGCATTTTTTGGGTGCGACAGACCTGAACAATGCCTAAACAATCCCCCATCGCCGCCGCCAGCTTGTGGTCGATTCTAGCGGAGCCTGCTGCTGCTCTTGCTGGTGTCGCGTCAGGATGGCGGCGGCGCTGTCGCTGAGGCTGGGATCACGATAGGGCACAGCGGCGCGGGTTTGCAGATGTTCTTGCTCCATTGGCGAGAGGGGCGGCAAACCGTCGGGCGACCAGGCGGCGACCGTGCCCTGCGACCATTCGTGAGCGCGGCGATCGCCCCTATCTGGCAGGGGAATATTGCCAATGTGCAGCCCCGCTGCCAGCATCGCCGCCCGCACCGCAGCCGAGCGCGAGTAAGTGGCTAGAATGCCCCCCGGACTCAGGCACTTGGCTACTTGCGCGAAAAACTCCACGGTCCAAAGCTGGGGACAGCGGCGTGGCGAGAAGGGATCAAAAAAAATCGCGTCTGCCCGGAAGCCCCGCGCCACGACTTGCTGGATCGTTTGTCGCGCATCGCCAATCAGCAGGTGGGCCTGGAGGGTGGGGGAGCAGGATTGGTAACGCTGGGCGATCGCCCTCAGCACCTCCTGCACCGGGGGCGACCAGATAGCCAGCAAATCAGGGGCGATCGCCGCTTGGGGAACCGTGGGGTCTAGCTCTAGAGCCATAACCTCAACCCTGCAATCAGGATTCGCCGCCCACAGCGTTTCCAGCGCCGCCGCCGTGTTATAGCCCAGCCCATAGCACACGTCCAGCAGGCGGATCGGCGGCGAGTCGGGTTCCACAAACTGCCGCGCCAGGGTCGCCAGCCGCGTCACCTGAGCAAACTTTTCAAATGCCTCGGCCCGTGCGCCCTGCCGACTGTGAAACGCTTCGCCAAAGGCCTCCGAAAAAAAGGTAAACGAACCGTCCTCGGTGCGCTGGGGCACCCAAGCTAGCTCCTTTGGCAATCTGTCAATCGGCTGCAACGCTCGTCAAATCTGGAAAACCTGGCGCGGCTAGACCCGTGCTTCCATCGACTGGAGCTTGAGAAATTCGGTATTCACGCCCGACTCGCGCACCAGCGCAATCTTGCCCGTGCGGGCTACCTCGCGAATGCCAAATCGCCCAAGCTGCTGCACGATCGCCACCATTTTGCCCGGATCGCCCACCACCTCTAGCGTCAGCGAGTCTTCGCCCACGTCCACCACCCGCGCCCGGAAAATTTGCGCCAGTTCGATAATTTCCGACCGGGTGACGCTAGTCGCGTTGACCTTGAGCAGCATCAGCTCTCGCTCCACGCAGGGTGTTTCGGTAATATCCTGCACCTTGAGGACATTGATCAGCTTATAAAGCTGCTTGGTCAACTGCTCGATAATCGAATCGTCGCCAGGGACGACCATCGTAATCCGCGAAATACCAGGCTGTTCTGCCGGCCCAACCGCCAGACTTTCGATGTTAAAACCGCGTCGAGCAAATAAACCCGCAATCCGGGTCAGCACGCCCGCTTCATCTTCGACCAACACAGAAATAGTATGCTTCATGGGATGCGGTGGGACTGCGAATCGCCGCCAGAGCAACGGCAGGCTTGAGTGTTTAGGATTGGATTGAAATCTCGGGGTTTATCAATCTTAGCCCGACCGATGCGCTCTATTCCCGTCGAAACGTTAAGGGATGACGAGAATTTTTGCACCAGTCTACCCAGAGTGAGTTCAGCGCGTATGATGAAAAGATGTTAAGAAACATCGGAACGCAACGCCATTGCACGTTCTTGGTTGGGAGGCACAGATAAACTGTAGGGTGCCGTTAGGCGTAGCCGTAACGCACCGCCCCGCAAAGCAGTGCTAAATCGCTTGAATCGCGTTTTAAACTAATCCGTCTTAAATAACCCGTCTTAAATAACCCGTCTTAAATAGGTTGAGAGATCCCTCTATCTAGCCTTTTTCGCAGCTATTCATCTTAAGGGCGACGGCGTATGCATGGGGACGCACTCAAAGACCTCTACGGGTTGGGGCAGATCCAGCCCGCAGATCGGACTGAGGTCGGCGACAAAGCCTATTACTTGGGTTTGTTGGAACAGCGTGGGTTTCCTGTCGTGCCAGGGCTTGTGGTGGGGGCACGGGTGCTGCGGCGATTTCTGTCGATCCTAGACTGGCAGGAGCCGCTATTTGCCGATTTGCCCGATTCGTCGCTGCATGTGGATGTCGATCGGCCGCAGCAACTTCAGGCGATCGCCCAAAAAATCCGCCAGTCTATCCTTTCCACTCCCCTTTGGGATGACTGGCTGGCAGTTGTCGAGGCGCAGGTGCAGCAGTGGTTGTCGCCGATGGTGATCGTGCGGCCGTCGCTGGGACTGGCAACGGGTCTTGATCCGACGTTTAGCGGACGGATGCGGGGGCTACTGGGATCGCAAATTTGCGAGGCAAACCGAGAGGCGATCGCCCTGGCGCTGCGGCTAGTGTGGGCAGATCTGTTTCGGGCCAAGAGTCTGTTTGTCTGGCAGCGATCGCGCCTCCAGCTTCATCAGCTTCATCTGGGTCTGTTGATCCAGCCGATTTGGGACACGGTGGCTGCGGGAACGGCCTACGTGAGTCCCACAAGCTGCGAAATTCAGTCAATTTGGGGACTGGGGGCTGCTCTCGCCTGGGGCGAACTGGCTCCAGACCGCTTTTTGTTTGCCGACCCTGCTGCGACCCACGCGCTGCCTGCAAACCAGTCCCCTGCCACCGAGGACGTTGCCGAGCGAAATCTTCTGCCAGTGGTTCGGCAGATTCACCCCAAGCCCTACTGCTATCGGCTGGGTGAGGAATCGGCGGCGGCCCACAGCAGCCTGTGTTGCTCTGCCTCGGCACTGCGGATCGAACTGCTAGAGCCATCCCAACAGCAACAGTCCAGCCTGAGTGAATCGCAGCTTCAGACCTTGCTTGCGCTGTCGCACCAGGTTCAGCAAACCCTGGGCAGCAGCATTGATTTGGAGTGGACGCTGGGGCCGCTGGGGTTGGGCGAGCCGCCCAAGTTTCAACTCACTCAACTGAATGTCCGGTTTCCCCGCACGGTGGCGGCGGCTCCAGGGTCGTCTGCTGCCACTGTTCAGGCGGCGGCGGCTCAAGCGACTGATATTCAAGCGCCTGATCTTCCAGAAACCGCTACCCAAGCGACTGAGCCGCTGCCATTGCGCGGGCTGGCGGCAGCGACGGGCCAAGTTTCGGCTCAGGTCTGGGTGGTGGAGGATGTGAGCCAAGTGCCGCCAGACTTTCCGGCTGGGCAACTGCTGGTGATGTCGCATCTGCCGCCGATGTGGCTGGGGCTGATGCAGC
>JBDNCP010000013.1:0-48278 GCA_046719575.1 Cyanobacteriota bacterium | reverse complement strand
GTTCAAATTCCCTGGGCGCAGCGAGTCTGGGCACTCCCGTTCTTCACGGTTTTAGCACCGTCTGAGCGCTACAACCAAACTCGCAAGCATCGACATCAGACCCTACTGGATTGGGCGCGACAGATGCAATCCCTTTCCTACAAAATCCCTAAAACTTCGCCCGAATTTCTTCAATCCGTTTGCGATTTACGCCCAAATCAGACTGGCCTAGGCGCGATGCGGAGCGCACCTGCACCACTCCGGCTGCTTCATCTACATAGAACTCTACATCATCCACAAAGCCCATCAGCGCACTGGTGAATTCGGCATAGAGATAGTGATCGGACTCGGTGATGATTTTGGTGCGCGGTAGGGCAGTAATGATGCTCTTGAGACGGGCGATCGCCTCAGCCGGGGTGCCGCTGTAGCTCAGAGGCGCGATGTAATGTTCGGTATCCGAAGCCGGAGACTGGCTATTCACACAATTGGGAGAGCCAGGACAAGCCGCCAGCTTACCGTCTTTCACTCCTAGATTAGTAGGACGCGATCCAGAAAAAGAAAACAACGAAGCACCTCCAGAAGATTCAGCAAGCACGGTCATAGAGAGTGAGATCGGAGAACTGAAGGTCGAACGCGGAGCCGCCAGCGTCGCTGCCGGACACGCCAAACTGCTCACCAGCACCACCATCAAACCAAAGACACTCAGCCACTTCAATCGATTCATCTTGCGATTCATAATGCGATTCATCCTGTGCCCTCTTTACTCTGCATTCTTTACTCCGTAATCGAGCGTCTGGGCGTTGATTCTGACTGCATATCTAACTGCATATCTAAACTGCATAGAATCTACGCCAATCTGGAGACACGCCAGCTTTCGCAGGAAGATTTGCCTCTAGAAGGTTCACCCAGCTTCGAGTTCACGAGGTTTTGTCTGCCCGACACTGTGCCATTGGCTCCATAACCATATCCTTATCATCCTTCCTAACTCAAGCTCATCCTTCCTAACTCAAGCCTGATCCCGCTTGAGGTCAAGGAATCGTTTGGGAGTTTGTCGTCTTGTCTTTGAGATGTTTGAGCAAGAATGTTTAAGCTTTATAAAAAGCACATCGTCATTTCCGTATTTCCAGGGATAAGCTAGAGGTCTTCCTGTTTTGAAAATCGTCAAAATTCGTCATGTCTCAGCCTCTAAAATCCAGTCCCTCTATCAATCGCAGTCTTTCTGCGCCTGCTAAATCTTCACCCCTGGCTGCGCTTAGCGTGCGGACAGCGGCCCGCGCCTCTCAGCAAGAACCCGGAGGAACGTTAGCTTCAGCGCTACGGGTTCGCCCCATTCCTGGCAGGTTCAATCGACAAGATTTGGTCAGTCGCTCAGATCGTGACCTATATCGGTTAGTGGTGAAAAATCCATCCACCGCGCAGATTGTGTTTCGCAAGTCGGGTGCGCCGACTGTGCAGCTAGCAGTGCTAAATGCCAGGGGCAGAGTGCTGAGGTTTGGGGGTCAAAAGCTGGCGTTTCCCGTGCTGGCTGGGGTTCGCAAATTTAGTCTGACTGGCCTCATGCCCAGCACCTATTTTGTGCGCGTTTCGACGGCTTCGAGCGCCTCGGTGAACTATCGCCTGCGGCTGAATGTGTCTGATTTGCCGACCGCCTAGCTGCCAATACCCAATCCTCTACCTTTGCTCTGCGTAGCGCTTTAGCTCTTGTGCCATGCGTCGCAGTCCTTGCTGTTCATCGCGGCGGATAAACGGCAGCAGCAGCGTGGTCAGCGTGCCGGAGAGGGTTTCGCGGTGGAGATATTGCGTGCGATCGCCCCCCAGGTCTTGCAGTTCAAACCAGTGTTCGCTGCGAAATCCGGGTGCGGTGTAGCGCAGGCTCAGACAGACCGAAGGCTGCACCAGCGTCACTAGCGGCTCGATCTGGGTTTCTTCTTCGCCCATAACCCGCTTGATCGAGAGGCGCACGGTTTTGCCCTGGCGAAAGGGGCGATCGGGCGATAGGTCATAGAAAAAGGTGTTCCACCGAAACCACTGGTGTTTGTCCATTAGCACTTGCCAGACGTGCGATCGCGGCGCGTTGATTTCTGTTTTGGCATACAGCGTGGGCATCTTGGCGGGTTGCGGTGGGTTTTTAATAAAAGGCTATCGGATCTACGCATTTTATTGCCGTATTTTCAACGTTGGGCGGTGTCCCCGGATTCCCCAAATTCTCGCCTCCAACTCCCTGGATTCCCATGCGGATCTTGATGCTATCTTCGACTTTTCCCTATCCGCCGACTCGTGGCGGGACGGAGGTGCGGACCTTCCACCTGCTGCGATGGCTGGCGCAGCGGCACGAGGTGACCCTGCTGACGCAGCGGGCAGACGCGGCAGGCTCAGAGATTGTGAAGGAGGGGATTTTGGAGGGGGGCGCGGAAACCCTGGTGAATGCGGAGGCTGACCTTGCGGCGTTGGAGGCGTTGGGCGCAACGGTTTTGTGCTTTCCACTGGGGCGATCGCCTCGACGCAAGTTACCCGGCCACTCGTTCCGCACTGGTTTGGGCAAACTGACGCGACTGGCGCGATCGCACCTCTGGGGCATTCCGCCGAATGTGGCATTTCGCCATAGCCCCGCGCTGCAAGCTTGGGTAGACGACGCAGTGCAGCAGCGCCGATTTGATGTACTGACTTGCGAGCATGGCGCGAACGCGGTGTACGTGCGTCCGGAGTTTCGGCAGCAAGTGCGGACGGTGCTGAATGCCCACAGCTTTGCAGTCGGCTGGATGCGGGCCGAGTTGGCGCTGGGAGTGTCGGCCTATCCCTGGCGCGATCGCCTTTACCTGCCGACAATAGAGCGCTACGAGCGACGGTTTCGGCGACAGTTTTCTCGCGTGGTGGTGACGACCGCCGAGGATCGACAGCAGTTTTTAGATTTTTTGTCGGGGTCTAATCCTGCCGTTTCTAGTGCCGCCCCCGACTGGGTACAGGTGGTGCCAAACGGGGTTGATTTAGCTGCTTTTTCGCCGCGCCTGGCCGATCCGGGGGGATATCGGCTGGTGTTTGCAGGGGCGATGGATGCGCCGCACAATATCGACGCGGTGTGTTTTTTTGCTGAAGCAGTATTACCATTAGTGCGATCGCGCTATTCTGAAGCCACCTTTTGGATTGCGGGAGCGCGTCCGGCGGCCGCGGTGCAAGCGCTGGCGCAATGTCCCGGCGTTCGGGTGATGGGTGCGGTGGCGGAGATGGGTGCAGTGTTGCGGGAAGCGACGGTGTGTGTGTTGCCGCTGCGGCTAGGGTTTGGCATTAAAAACAAAACCCTGGAGGCGATGGCGGCGGGTGTCCCGATTGTGGGGAGCGATCGCGCGCTGGAGGGATTGCCCATCGAGGCGGCAGAACCGCTGGCGCTGCGGGCAAACACGCCGACGGAATACGCAGGGGCGATCGCCCAGTTGTTTGACAGCCCGATGCTGCGGCAGCAGTTGTCGCAGCGGGCCCGCGCCCGAGTGGAAGCCCACTATACCTGGGAAAAGGTCGGCCAGCAGTATGAGCGGGCGCTGATGGAGCCGTCGCCTGTCGCAGCATCGTCGCACCCTTGAGCGCCGCCCCCCTCGCATACGTCATTTGGGAAGAGTCTTGCAGCGGTGATGAAAAAACCGGCCCGTCGAACCCGTCTAGCCCAAAAGCAGAGCGCGTCTTCGTCTTCTGTGGCGGCCCGTCATCTCCGCATCACGCCGCCCAAGGTCAAGGTGTTTGTGTCGCCAGAGCCTCCTTCGTCTGACCCCGCTACAGCGCCTCGCCCCAGGGTCAACGTGTGGGTGGGGCGAGTTGCGAAGCGATCTGCTCTGGAGTCACGCTCGGCTGACCTGCCCTTGGAGGACTGGGAAGCAGAATTTCTTGAAGAACCCCTCCCCGTCGAATCCAACGGCGTAAAGCTGCTGGTGTCGCCGCCCCCCCCAAAGCGGCGGCCCTGGCTGGGGGGCCTGCTGGCAACGATACTCTGGCTGGGCAGCGGCAGCCTGGTGGCGATGGCGGGCTGCACGGCCTTTTGGCTGATTGTGAATCCGGGGCGAGTAAGTTGGCTGGGTTGGGCTTTGCCAGAGTGGAATCGGGAGGCTTTCATCCGCGATGACACACCGCGAAGTTGGGGCACAATCCAGACTGAGGCTGCCCAACAAAATCAAACGCTGGGCACGCCGCTAATGCAGTCGGTTGGTCGGGGACAGTCTGCCGGGAAGGCGACCGTGGCGCTGGTGCCTGTGCTGGCTACCCAGCCCCGCTGTGCTGACCGGGCAGACGCTTGCTTGCACCTAGTCGAACTGCGGGCCTATCATCTGGAAACACCGCTGGGCAGCGCAGAACGGCTGAGCAGCGACACCCGGCTGCAACTGGGCGATCGCCTTTCGGTGGCGGGCCCCAGAGAATTTGGCGTGGTGTCGCTGCTGCCAGGGGGCGCTCCGGCGGGGCAAGGCTCGACCCGTCGCCTGCCCTTGCAGCAGGTCGAGTCGATCGACGGCGACGCACCCAAACCCGACGGCTGGTTTTCCCTCAGCGGACAGCAGCGGCGAGGCAGTCAGGCGATCGCCTACGGGCAAGTTGGTTATTACGACGCGGCTCAGCGACGGCTGCGGCTGCTGATTTCTTGGAGCAGCCTGATGCGTCGCCCCCGCTGGCAGGCGGTGACAGGCGACGACCCGCCAGAACTGGTGGTTGACCAGACGGTGGGGCTAGAGCCTCAATTTACGGTTTATCAGGTGAAACCGGCCGAGAGCGGCACGCTGCGGCTGGTGGCGATCGCCCTAGAGCAGCCGCCGTTTGCCAGCCAGAGTTTAGAAAACGCGCTGTTTTTGGCCCGCAACGGCCTGTGGAGCCATGCCTACGCCTGGATGGAAGGCTACAAAAAACGCAATCCCAAAACCTGGAACGCAGCCGCCCAGGCCCAGCTAGACCTGATTGCCCTGCACGCCGCCGCCACCCGCGCCCAGGCCGAGCGCGATCGGGCCAGCCCCAGCCAGCGCCTAGCCACCCTAATCATTGACAGCCGATGGGAAGGGGCGATCGCCCTGCTGCAAACTGCCCTGCGAGATGGGGCCGATTTGCGGGCGCTGATCGGCGGCGATGCAAACCGCTGGCGGCAGCGGGCCGAGGCGATGCTACGGGTAGATGCCGACCACACCGATGCCCAGTTTATCGGCGGGCTGGTGGTGATGCTGCGGCAGGGGCGAGAGGAGGCGATCGCCTGGCTTCAGGCGCAAAACCGCGCCCCCGTTCCCAAAACGCCCACCTCACCGCTGCACCCGCGCACCCAATCTGTCCTGCGCCGCCTCGACCAACTGCCGCTACACGGTCAGACCCTTTATCCCAGCCGTCTGATTGGCACGGCTGCTCTGCTGCCCAGCCTCCGCTCTAGCGACTGGGACACACCCGACGGCTCAACGCTGCCGACGCTGCCCGATGGTCAAGTGTGGTATCGCATTTCCCTAACTCGATATCACGACGGCAACACCTGGCAGCAGGCCCCGTTTTCTCAACTGTCGAGTCGCCTGACCCCCGGTTTTCTGTGGAATCATCTGGGGCTGGGCGATTCGCAAAGCGATCCCTACGGGAATCGCCCCACGCTGCAATACACCACCTGGAACTCGCAGGCCCAGATGCAGCCCCATCCACTTACGGTGCGGGCGCTGCGGCTCCAGGGCAGCACAATTCAACTGCTGGCCAGCGGCGAACCCCTAGCAGAAAGCTCGGCCAATCGCCCCCATCTCGTGCTGTCGGAGGCTGCGCTCAACTGGGGATTGCCCACCGACCACACCTCCTTGGCTGCCCTCCAGCTTCAACAGCCCCAACAGGGCGACGCTATCCTGAGAACCCTGGCCACCGAGTTGCGTCGTGTCCGCCCCAACCTGCCGCTGCCGCCTGCCAACGACCCAGCGGCGCTGGCCCAATCCTTCGGCTCCTGGAGCGTGCAGCTTGCCGATCTGACGGGCGATCGCCAGCCGGAGGTGATTCTGGCGCTGCATCCTGACCTGCTCGATCCGCCCGCCGCCGAACCCGTGCCAGAGGCAAACGATCTGGACTGGCTCGGCGCGTCACCCAGCCCCACTGCCCAGCCCGCTGCCCCATCCGATGCGCCGCTCCGCACGCTGATCTTTTCTGCCAGCGGCAGCTTGATCTACAACGAACTGACGGCCAATACGCAACTGGTGGCGATCGCCCGCATGGAGGGAGATGCAGCGCCCGTGCTGGTGATCAAGCAGGGAGAGCGCGTCACCCTGAGGCGATGGCTCTCGCCCCAACAGCGCTTTGAGTCGATTGACTAAATAATCGTAAAATCAAGCTCACCGAGCATCTTCATTAACGGGCGCAATGTATTGCCGATTGGCCCGGACGTAGCACGTTCCCAGGGTTTGCCCTGGCTGAGCAAAGGTGAGCGCATCGTTGCCACGCACCCGCAGCCACGGGGAGCCATTCTGGAACACAATCGCCTCATTTCGCACAAACTCGGCCGTTAGCAGCGCCCCAGGCGCAATGCGCGATCGCACGACACCATTGGGACTGATGCGACAGTTCAAATAGGTCGGGTCTGGATCGACCACCAGCCAGCGACGATTGTAGTAATTGCCCCGGTTTCCCTGCATAACGGCTGTGGTGTAATCGCCGTTGCGATTGGGCATGGGAACTTCGGCCATTTGGGCGTTCGCAGGCATGGCTATTCCCATTGCCAGACCTGTTCCTAAGATCAGTCTCAGCCCATGCAATTTTACATTCAGCATAACGTTTAAAGCGTGACTCAAAGTGACTCAACAGGACAAGTGCAACCCATTCAGCAGCACCTCAGCAACTACGTGTTAAGCATCTCAGCAGCTACGTGTTACATTGCGCGTGCTGTGGTTTGCACTTTGAGTAGCTTCATTGCTTGCCGAAAGGATTCCTGAGCGTCGGGCGATCGCTGTGCCAGAAAGCAGACTGGCGGCGGATCGGGGGATGGTGCTATTTTGACCCGCCATACCAAATGGCTTCTACCTGACGGGCGATCGCCTCTGCCTCTGCTCGCTCCTGCCCAGGTTGCAGGCAAACCGTGACGTGGCCGAGCTTGCGGCCGGGGCGTGATTCAGCTTTGCCATACCAATAGACATGGGCGTGGGGAATGGCGGCAAGCTGTTGACGCACAGCGGCATAGTCGGAGGTGGTCGCTTCAAAGCCCAGCAAGTTCACCATGACTGCGCCAGCGCAGATGAGCGCGGTGGAACCCAGCGGCAGCCCCGCCACCGCCCGCAGGTGCTGCTCAAACTGGGAGGTGGCGCAGGCATCAAGGGTATAATGCCCAGAATTGTGGACGCGGGGCGCGATTTCATTGACCAGCACGCGCCCGTCGGTTGTCAGAAATAGCTCAATACCCAGCACACCGACATAATCCAGCGCGGTGAGAATCTGGCGGGCGATCGCCCCCACTTGCTCCGTCACACTCTCGGAAAACTCGCTCAGCGCGTAGACTCGGCGGCACACCTGATTTTCCTGCTGCGACTCTACGACTGGATATAGCGCAATCTCGTGCGATTCGCGAAGGGTTCGCGCAAGCGGTGCGGCGCAATTTCCCGGTGAGAATCGCCCCCGCGCCGCCATCACCGCCAGCTCTCGCTCAAACGGCACAAATTCTTCCAAAAGCCATGCCTGTCTGGGTTTTTGCAAGATTGCTTCCAGTTCAGTCTGTGTTTTGCAAACAAACGTGCCGTAGCCGTCGTAGCCATGCCGCCGCGCCTTTAGCACCACCGGAAACCCAAAGCTTGCATCCATCTCGGATGCGCTGGTGATTGCCTGAAAGCGGGGCGTGGGAACGTGGATTGACTGGTAAAAGGAACGCTGATCGAACTTGTCGAGGATAGGAGCGATCGCCCCTAAAGACGGCGCAAACTCCACACCCAAGGAGGCGATCGCGCTCAGACCTGCCAAATCCACAAACTCATTCTCAAACGTAATCACGTCGCACTGCTCAGCCAAGTGCGCCGTTGCCGATGCATCGTCTATCTGCGCCAACACCACACCGTCCGCAATGCCCACGGCCGGATCATCCCGACTCGGCGTTTGCACGATGAGAGACAGCCCCAACGTCTTCGCTGCCGCGCCCATCATCCAGGCAAGCTGCCCGCCGCCAATGACCCCCACCCGTTTCACGCCGCTACTCGTCATGTCTGCCGACTGCCACTTCCGCATTCTGCCTGCATCAGATAAACTCAAACACACACCGATAGCCTCTGTTCCACCCACACCAACGCCGTGCCATACTGCTGCGATTAAGAGCGCTGCTTTCCAAAGAACTTGTTTGATACGTCATGCAAAACGATCGCTTGTATAGGCTCTAATAGGTCTAGGTTTCACAGTTTGCCAAGGGTAACGAGGTTGCAGCTTATTGAGCGGAAAACTAGCAAGGCGATTCTCAATGTGAGTCTTCTCTTCATCTGTTAACCCAAACATGGTATAAACCGTCTCATCGATTTGATTCAGTACGGCAAAGAAATCAGACTCAACTTGTTGAAAACTCGCAGAACGCTGCCGATAATCTTGCATTAAATCAGCATAATTTTGAGGAACTAGCAACTTCTGGATAATTGCTCTAGAAATCGTTGTTGATTCATCAGCATTCAAGGTCAAAAGTTTATAGACCAATTCAGCAACATCGGCATCAACGAGTTCCAGTGAAAATAACCCGGCTCGAATACAGTTGCCCTCTAATGTGAGTTCTTCCGCATACACATCTTCGGTACTCCAATTAGCAAAGTTGAGTCCTAAGTTTCTGTCGCTCAATTTATAACGACTCGTTTCAATTCGGGCTTCTACTTCAGATAAGAGCCATTCATCCGGGTTATTTTTGGCGATTGCGGCTAACCTCGCCAGTTCATCATAACCTTCGACTAACTGTTGTGCGATCGTTGAATCAAGAGTTCTAACCCAGGGTAATGCTTCCAAAGTTCGTGGATAAACATGAGCATAATAGCCCTGAATTACTCCACTGCGTAACCTCAAAGCCCAATAAAACCGAGCTAGTTTGCTGTTTAGGTAAGCGGCTACAACTTCAGCAGGTGGGTTATCGGTTTTTGGTAGAGCGACAATAACCGTATTAACGACTGCAAAATCTGTTCCCTTAACAACACAGGCAAAAGGAGCTTGTGCAAGTTCAGAGACAACCAAAAAGGTTGGATGAGTTTGCTCAGCCCATAAACTTAGTTTTCCATAAGGTCTATCTTTGACAGCCTCTAAATCTACCCAACCAGCGGGGTCACCATGCCATCCCATTGCTAAACTGCGTCCCGCAATCACTTGAATTGGGTGAGTTCCTGTAGGTTCTGGTGTAACTTCTGCACCGCCGCGTTGAATACCATACGTCCACCAAAAGGAACGATTATTATGGCTCAGTTGCCTTGCAACAGCTTCCTTCAACTCAACGATGTTGCCACCATTTCCATTAGGAAATAGCTTTTTGAGAATGGGTACATCTTCAGGATGCAACAGAGGCAACAAATAATCTCCCCATAAGCCCTCGCGTGGATTGCTGGGATCAATGTCCGTCACTCTGGGGCTAACTTTGGCATCAAAAAAATCTTTGTACTTAACTTTTACGGGTGGTTCATTGCTTGTCCACTTAGAAGGAACATAAAGTTCAATTTCATCATTTTCTTGGGCTGGAGTTCGCTCAATTACCAAAATCAGTGGTACTCGTGCAACATCCCAGATAGGTTTATCGGTAAACTCTAGCCACACAATTTTGCGTAACGCCGCTTCCCTTCCTGGATAAAGCAACTTCCAGACTTTTGCGGCTGCTTCCGAATTGGCATAGCCACCGCTCACTACCATGCCCAACCAGCCGCCAGGTTCCAGAGATTCTGTCAATGCCCGGTAGAGAAACACCAAACCGGTATCCGCATTCTGACCCCAAACCTGTTTCCACAAGCCGCGCATCTCATCGTTATATTTCACCCGCTCTGCCCGAATATAGGGGGGATTGCCCACAATATATTTCCATTGTTGACTATCCCGTTCTGCAGAGCCAGGAGCCAAGAAGCCTGCTCCTAATAGGGGAACCAAATCAGATTCTCGCAGCAAGCTATTTAAGTTATAGATATGAATTTTTGGGATATCCGCTGGGTTTGTTGAGGGTTTGAAGCGTACCAACGCCCACATCAACTGAAAGTGGCTGATAAATGCCGCAAATGGGTTGAGGTCAAACCCCCAAACGGTAGCTTGTAAGTCTTGTAAAACGGTATCTGGATCAAGTCCTCTCGTCTTTGCATCTTCCAGACAACGATGAACGTATCGCACTAGAAATGAACCACTGCCACAGGAGGGATCAAGCAATTTACCTTCACCGTGTTGAAATACGGTTTGTTCTAGCAGCCAATCTACGATGGATGGTGGTGTGTAAAACTCTCCTAACCGTTTCCGTTTAGCCGGGGGTAAGAAATTTTGATAAATGTCTCCCAAAATTTCTTCCGATAAACCTGAAAAGTCATAGGCATTGAATCGAAGGATTAATCTTTGTAATGCTTCATCTAAAGCCCCATTTGTTTCATAAATCCAATCAAATAAGTTGCGCTCAAAAGGTTCATGATACAGCCGTCCGACATCCTCTGCCACCAGTTGCACTAGTGCCTTAGCATCCCCTGTCAGTTGATTAACAAACGCTGCCCAGTCTTTGGGACCGCCATTCGATAATCGTCGTTTTTTCGTCAGTCCCAAATCTTCTACCAATCTTAAAAACAAGACACGGGCAACTAGCACTGCCACCGAATCCGCAACAAATGATTCTCGAATTCGCTCTTCAACCTGTCTACCACTTGCATTCACATCTCGCCCATACTGATCCTCAAATCGAGGTAGTAGATCCTCAAATAAGTGTCGATGAAAGTCAAACTTGAACCGGAGCCGCACCAATGCCCGTCGCTGAGTGTCGCCTGTATCTACTAAGTTGCGCTGAATTTGCTGTTCCTGTTGCTTAAATTCTCTATACTGTCGAATAAGTGAGGCGATCGCCTGTTCTGCGGCTGCACTGAGTTCCATAAAGCTTGTTTGCAAATCTTGGCGCAAACGGTCTAGCGTCTCTGGTACATCCAGCTTTAAGTAAACATAGGGTAATTGCCCGCTAATGAAGGTTGCCCATTGATTGCTATGGGTTGCCTGTTCATAGGAAATAAATTTAAGCTTTTCTTTTAATTCTTCAAAGGTTATTTCAGACAGGTGACATGGCTCTTCAAACCCTGCAACAGCAGATCCCGTAGGTAAAACAATCCAGAGATAGTGGGCTGTCAGAAACAAAACGTATCGGGTTAGCCCCTCAATGTACTTACGTTTTTGATTCCATAGCCTACGCCGCCCACCTTCTGTATTCAGTTCTGCGTCATCCTTTTTGAGATCTCCCACAACCCAGGCTATTTTCTCAGGAGTCAGCAACTTAATGTCTGGATAGCCACCACCAGCCGCATCCTCCGTCACGACGCGGTCTTTGGGGTAATCTAGCAATCCAGCCAAAAAATCACGAATATCGGGGTTGTACGATCGCTCTGGTCGATTCCAATCTAAGGCAAGCCATTTTGCTAGGGGGTCTAATTGCTGCCTTGACGGTCTGCTGCTTTTGGACAAAATACGCTAGCCTCTCTGCTTTCAAACACCTTCAACAAGTCATCAGCAGAGAAACAGGTTAGCATCGAATTAAAGATTGCAGGTCGTTTCTTAAGCAAGTTCTATTAAGCACACTCCGTCTCTTCAATGTTGGAGTGTGCCTCAAGAAAGCAGTATGCAGTATAACGATTGCTGAAATCACGATCGCCCAAAAGACCCGAAAAACCAGCGGGCGATCGCCCCCGCTACCCATGCGATGCAAAACCACCCCTCCTGCTCACCAAAGTGCCCTCAGAGTGGAGTGTGGGAAACGCTTCGTCCCCTGCAAAGGGAGTTTGGGGCATATCCCCAAAGGCTGGCTGGTCTAGGGACGCTGGTCTAGGGACAAATTCCTCAAAACTGTCCTGAATTGCCCTAACCCGGTGCGTAGGCCTCTGACGGGGCTAGTACTTCACCTGCGCTTTTGGAATTTCCGCAAACTCAGAAACTGATCAGAAACTTATGTGAGTCCCGGCACGTCCGATAGACAAGTTTCGTCGATGCCGCCTCAGGCCATCCAGAGATCGGTATGATGGATGGTTTCTTCAGGAGGCGGTTCGATTCTCAATTCTTTGAGATTTTCCCAGCTAAATCTGATCGCAATTACGCCAAACCTGATTAATATCGGTTTTGGTCGATTGCGATGGAGGTTTGTGCGACTCAGCTGCATCTGCCCCAACTCCCCAATCGGTGTTTTAAGAGGTTGATTGTGAGATTTTCTTGGTTATTGTCTGGTGTGCTGGGCGTTGCAGGGTCTCTCCTGATTGCCGTTTCTGCCGAAGCGGGTACGCTGCAATCCTGGCGGTTTAACTCGGCGGAAAACCGGCTGGTCTTTACCACGGATGACGGCGTGCAGCCCAGGGCGCAGCTCATTTCCGACCCTGTTCGCTTAGTGATTGACCTGCCGGGAATTACCCTGGGACGTTCGACCACGCGCCAAAGCGGAACAGGCGGCATTCGAGAAATTCGCCTGGGGCAGGTAGACGCTCAAACCACTCGCATTGTGATCGAGCTAATGCCCGGTTATACCCTCGACCCGCAGCGGGTGCTGGTGCGGGGGGCTACGCCGACCGAGTGGTCTGTGCAAATTCCTACGCCGCAGTTTGTTGGAGGGCCTGTGGCCACCCCACCCTCGCCTGGGACAGGAGCGCCCCCGCCCGCCCCGACACCCCCTGTGACTGCGCCTCCGGCAACGGGCCCCGCCCAGATCGACGAGGTGCAGATTACCCAAGACGGCTTTTTCATCCGCACCAGCGGCGGTACGCCTCGCCTGACGCTGCGCCGCACCAGCGATCCGCGAGATGTGCAGTTTGATATTGCCAATGCTCAGATTTCGCCCCAGTTGACCAATCGGGATTTGCGGCCCAACCATCGCGGGGTCGAGCGGATGCGCCTGGAGCCTCAGCGGAATGGCGTGGTGCGGCTGTCGTTGCGTTTGGAGGGTCGCCGCAATGATCGTAACCGTCGCGGCTGGCAGGCCAGCGTCAGCGATTTTGGCGGGATTGTGCTGCTGCCTAGCCTCAATGCCAATAGTGGGGTCGTTGCCGCTCGCCCCTCCCAGCCTGCCCCAACCCCACCCACGACACCACCGATTACGCCTCCCACTCCGCCCAGTCAGCCACCGCGCCCGGGCCAGCCCCCTCTCAGTGGTCTTTCGACGGTGCAGTCGGTGGAGCTGTCGAGCAACGGTCAGCAGTTGCTCATTCGGGCGGATCAGCCGATTACGTATACCAGCGATTGGGATCGGGGGCGGATTTTCTATCGAATTACGATTCCCGATGCCCGACTGGCAGAGCGGGTGATTGGCCCACAAATCACCGCCAACAGCACGATTCAGCAGGTGCGTCTGCTGCAAGAAGACGAGCGAACCGTGGCGATTTTGGTGCAGCCTGCTGCTGGGGTGGTGATTCGGGATGTGATTCAGCCGAGCGATCGCCTCTTGGCTCTGGAACTGCGCGGCGCAGCCCAGCCCCCCACCACACCCACAACGCCGCCGCCCATCGTTACGCCGCCTACGACCACCTTGCCCCGTGTTCCCACAGGTCGTGTTGTGGTGGTGCTAGATGCTGGCCACGGTGGACGAGATCCGGGTGCAGTGGGCATTGGCGGGCTGCGCGAAAAGGATATAGTGTTGTCAATCACAACCCAGGTGGCTCGTTTGCTGGAGCAGCAGGGTGTACAGGTCGTCATGACTCGCACAGACGATCGAGAAATTGACCTGGAGCCGCGGGTACAAATTGCCGAGCGGGCGCGGGCAAATATCTTTGTTAGTATTCACGCCAACGCTATCAGCATGGATCGCCCCGATGTAAACGGCATTGAAACCTACTATGCCTCGGAAGCGGGCGCACGGCTGGGTCGCGTGATTCACGACAGCATGGTTCGCAATACGGGCTTGAATGATCGCGGCTTGCGGAGTGCCCGATTCTACGTGATTCGCAATACCTCAATGCCCGCAGTGCTGCTGGAAACAGGGTTCGTCACTGGAGCGCAAGACGCGGCGTTTTTGGGCAGCGCCCAGGGGCAACAGCGTATGGCATTTGCTATTGCCCAGGGTATCCTGCAATATATTCAGCAAAACTTCTAAACATTTTGTTTGCAGCCCGTGTCTAACTCCGCTTCGTTTTCAGACTTGGTTAATCGTGCCCCAGGTACTCTTTCCCACGAACCGCACGGGACGTTTTGCGAACCCGTTATTTTGAAAACAGGCGATACTCAGGCTCCGATCGGCGTGTTTGACAGCGGTGTGGGCGGGCTGACGGTGCTGCGGGAGATTCAGCGCCAGTTGCCAAATGAATCGGTGCTGTATTTTGGCGACACGGCGCGGCTGCCCTATGGAACCCGCTCAGAGGGAGAATTGCTGCAATTTGTGCGGGAAATTTTGACCTGGATGGCGCAGCAGCGGGTGAAGATGGTCGTCGTTGCCTGCAACACGAGTTCTGCTAAGGCGCTGGACGTGGTGCGGTCTGAGTTTCCGATGCCGATTTTGGGCGTGATTTTGCCGGGGGCGCGGGCTGCCGTGCAGCAAGGACGGCGAATTGGGGTAATTGCCACGCCATTTACGGCCGCGAGCGATGCCTATCGACGGGCAATTCATGAAATCGACGAGGCGATCGCCGTTTGGCAGGTGGGCTGTCCGGAGTTTGTGCCGCTGATCGAGCAAAACCGGGTGCATGACCCCTACACCCGACAGGTGGCTCAACGCTATCTGGAGCCGTTGATCCAGGCGCAGATCGATACGCTGGTGTTTGGCTGTACCCACTATCCCCATTTGAAACCTGTGCTGCGATCGCTCTTGCCGCCGACGGTGCGGTTCGTCGATCCGGCGGTGCATGTGGTGCGGGCGGCGGCGCGGGAGCTAGACCTGCTGGGGCTGCGAAATCTGTATGGCGATCGCACGGCTCGATTTTGCGTGAGCGGCTGCCCAGAGAGCTTTGCCCAACTGTCGCAGCAGTGGCTCGGCTATTTGCCCATCACCGAGCAGGTAGACTTAACGGCTGCGACACCCGCAATTCCGGTGGTAGGAGCAATTCCTGACGGGAGCGTTTCGCGAATCGCCCCGTTGGAAACCTCAGAGTAGGCATAGGAGTTGGGCCGCCCTGCGGTAAGCTGGTAGTTGGCTCAAAACGCCTCAAATCTAAGGCTTGCTTAACATTTCACCGTTTTTGTACACACTTCTTTGCACATGATCGCCAGTCCTCCCCGTACCATTCGCATCGGTTCGCGCAAAAGCCAGCTTGCTCTGGTGCAGACTCATTGGGTACAGTCCGAATTGCAAAAAGCCTTTCCGGGACACACCTTCGAAGTTCACACCATGAGTACCCAGGGTGACAAGATCCTGGACGTGGCGCTGGCCAAGATTGGCGACAAGGGGCTGTTTACCAAAGAGCTAGAAGTGGGGATGCTGAACGGTGATATTGACTTTGCCGTGCATTCGCTCAAGGACTTGCCGACTCGCCTGCCAGACGGGCTGATGCTGGGCTGCGTGACCGAGCGCGAAGACCCGGCCGATGCGCTGGTGGTGCATGAAAACCACAAGGACAAACAGCTTGACACCTTGCCAGAGGGCGCGGTGGTTGGCACGTCGTCGCTGCGGCGGCTGGCGCAACTGCGACACCACTATCCTCATCTGGCGTTCAAAGATGTGCGGGGCAACCTGAACACGCGGCTGGCAAAGCTGGATGCGGGCGAATATGACGCGCTGATCCTGGCGGTGGCGGGGCTGAAGCGGCTGGGCATGGGCGATCGCATTCACCAGGTCATTCCCAGTGATGTGTCGCTGCACGCCGTTGGCCAGGGCGCACTGGGCATCGAGTGCCGCACCGAAGACCCCGAAATTCTCTCGGTGCTGAAGGTGCTAGAGCATACCCCCACCGCCCAGCGCTGCTATGCCGAACGTGCCTTTTTGCGGGAGCTAGAGGGCGGTTGCCAAGTCCCCATTGGGGTTCACACGGGGATTGAAGGCGACACGCTGACGCTGACCGGGCTGGTCGCCAGCCTCGACGGGCAAACCCTGATCAAAGACACGGTTTCCGGCACGCCAGACACCGCCGAGCAGCTTGGCATCGACCTGGCCCATCGACTCAAGGAACAAGGCGCACAGGCTGTGTTGGACGAAATTTTCGCCACGATTCAGCGGGGCTAGGTTTTAGGGAACCCCTGGCGGGAACTTACTAGATTGGCGATGCATCTTGGAAACTAGCGCGATCGCCCCGTCTTTGTGCGGGTGATGAGGGGCGATCGCCAGTTCTTGTCAAGACACGCCAGAGATCATCCCAGAGGCAATAGACTTCTTGCGTGAATCGTAGCGCGGCGGTACCGCGCTACGATTCACGCCCTCAAAACAGCATTCATGCAAGAGGTTTAATGTATGGATAAAGGGCTGAGAACGGGTTTCGCTGGACTGGGCGGGCTGCTGTTGCTGCTGGGTATGGGCTGGCTCCATCGGCAGGCGATCGCCACAGAGCAGGCATTGGCTTGGTTTGAGCGGTCTTTTGAGCCATCTGTTGAACTATTTTCTACGAAATCTTTTGAGCCATCTTCGGCATGGCGTGCCTCAGAGCGGCGCGAATTGGGATGGCGCAGAACCTCTCAGCGTCTAACCAACCGCTCCGCCGAAGCATTTACAGATACCGTGCTGAGCGCTCACAACCGCTATCGCGCCGAGCTAAATCTGCCCCCGCTGCAATGGTCAGATGCGCTAGCGCAGAATGCTCAGGGCTGGGCCGATGTCTTGGCTGCGCGGGGCGGCCGCCGCCTGGAACACAGCCAGGGCACGGGCGAAGGCGAAAACCTCTGGATGGGCACGGCGGGCTACTTTTCCTATGACGACATGGTGACGGGCTGGGGCGACGAGAAGCAGTATTTTCGCCCCGGCACCTTTCCCAACGTCAGTACGACGGGCAACTGGGCCGATGTCGGCCACTACACGCAAATCATCTGGCGCGACACTACCCATGTCGGTTGCGGGCTGGCCACTGCGGGCGGCAACGATATCTTGGTCTGCCGCTATAGCCCGCCCGGAAATTACTCCGGTCGCCGCGTTTACTAATCTCCGAACCTGCGTCTCGCCTCCCTTCCAACTTTCCGTCCAAATAATTACGAAAACGTTACCGAAACTTGCTAGGGTTTAGGTGTTGTGCATCGCGCTAGAGGACTGATGCACAATCGAGACGTTCGGGAGACTCAGGGGGGTCACGATGCGAATTTTGTTTGTGGCGGCCGAAGCGGCCCCAGTGGCAAAAGCAGGCGGCATGGGCGATGTAGTTGGTGCGCTGCCTAAGGTGCTGCGGCAGATGGGGCACGATGTTCGCATCTTTATGCCCTACTACGGCTTTTTGCCAGACAAGATGGAAATTCCCAAAAAGCCCGTCTGGTCTGGTACAGCCATGTTCCAAAATTTCAAAATTTTTGAGAGCAAGCTGCCCAAGACCGATGTCCCGGTTTATCTGTTTGGGCATCCTTCCTTCATGCCCCGTCGAATTTACTACGGTGAAGACGAAGACTGGCGGTTCACCCTGTTTGCCAATGCAGCATCCGAGTTTGCCTGGAACTATTGGCGGCCAGACGTGATTCACTGCCACGACTGGCACGCGGGCATGATTCCCGTATGGATGCACGAAACCGAAGATATCAAGACTGTTTTCACAATTCACAACCTAGCCTACCAGGGGCCGTGGCGCTGGCGACTGGAGCAGATAACTTGGTGCCCGTGGTACATGCAGGGCCACAACACGATGGCGGCGGCGGTGCAGTTTGCTGACATGGTGACGACTGTTTCGCCCACCTATGCCGAGCAAATCAAGACACCGGAATATGGCGAACAGTTGGAAGGGCTGCTGTCCTACATTAGCGGCAAGCTGAAGGGAATTTTGAACGGGATTGATCTAGGGCTGTTTGATCCGGCAGTCGATCGCCAAATTCCCCAAAACTTCACTGCCGACACGCTGGACAATCGCCGCGAAAACAAGATCGCGCTGCAAGAGGAACTGGGGCTAGAGGTGAATTCCAAGGCCTTTTTGCTGGGCATGGTGACGCGCCTGGTGGAGCAAAAGGGTCTGGATCTGGTAATTCAAATGCTGGATCGGTTCATTTCCTACACCGACGGGCAACTGGTGGTGCTGGGGACGGGCGATCGCTATTATGAAACCGAGCTATGGCACATCGCCTCGCGCCATCCTGGCCGCGTCGCCGTGTACCTGCTGCACAACGACACGCTGGCCCGCCGGATTTATGCAGGCACCGATGCCTTCCTGATGCCGTCGCGGTTTGAACCCTGCGGTATCAGCCAGATGATCGCCATGCGCTATGGATCGATTCCCATTGTGCGGCGCACGGGCGGTCTAGTAGACACGGTGCAGCATCACGTCCCGTCTGAGGGCACGGGCACGGGCTATTGTTTTGACCGCTACGAGCCGCTGGATCTATATACCTGCATGATCCGTGCTTGGGAAGGGTTTCAGTATAAAGACCAGTGGCGATCGCTCCAGCAGCGGGCCATGCACCAGGACTTTGCCTGGGATCACTCTGCCCGCGAGTACGAGAAGATCTATCGCCGCATTAAGGGACTGCCGGAATCCGATGAGGAGCCAGCGTCTGAAGTCGATGAAGCCGCTCTTGGTGCAGAGGGGTCAGCGCCCGATGCCACCATTCCAGACACGACTTCCGAAGAGTCTGCCAAGGAAAAGGTCGCCTGACCTGGCGCAGGAAGACCTCATACCTCGTATAAGCCTAGGCTGATAGATTAAGCCTGGGCTTATGCTGTCCTAGCGTCACTTGAAAGACGTTAGGATTTACGCACTTGCAATGGAGCTTCTTGATTTCAGACGAATTCTCGCGGGCGCAGCCCGCGAGAATTCGTCTGACTGCGTAAGTCATGGACATGAAATTAACTGCGGCCCGCACCACTTGAGGAGATCCCAATAGCGGAGATCCCAATAGCACTTTCAAAACCCCCAGGTGCGTTTTGGCCCAATATCCAGATGGATCACGTTCGGCATGTTGCTATAAATCCCAATGCCACCATTCCAGGACAGCATCACCGCATTGGCGACCTGCCGACCACTGAGGCCCTGCACTTGCACATCGACCGCCTTGCCGTAGAGGTGCTGGCTATTGGTTGCCCCACCCACTGCCGAATTGACATCTGGCGGACGATACCAGGAATTGACCTGGAAGGGGCGGCCAATCTGATTTCTCACCTTTTGCAGTTCCCGCGCCAGGGCTAGGATGTTGTCGGCGATCGCCTTGGTTGCGGGGATGCGGGTGGCGTTTTTAGTCGCCTCGCCCCAAGTAAAGTTGCCATTCGGAATAATCGGCTGATCGGTGTAAAACGTAGAGGAATACCCCGGTAGGCGAAACGGCCGACCCGTGTACTGTGGCGGGGGGGGCGGTGGTGGAGGGGGCGGTGGTGGAGGGGGCGGCGGGGGCTGTTGCGGCCTGGGATAGACGACTTTGCCAGCCTGCTCGACCCGCGCATGTTGGTCAAACACATACCAGGTGTTGAACCCGTAGATATTATCTTTGACGTATTTAATCGCAAACTTGATGTGGGAGTTAAACGATCCCTGGACATCGGCAAAGGCATAGTTGTCAATTACTAGCAGCGTCCCTGGCATTGCCGGAGCCTGTTCATTCGGCGCAAGCTGCGATGATGGCACCGGGCGACGTTTGAACAGCGTGTTTTGCGTAATTCGCAGGATAAACGCATTGGGATCTTCGGGGGGATACACCACGTCCCCATCAAAGGTGACAAAAGCGTGTTGGTTGAAAACAAACCAGGTGCTTAGCCCGTTGATAAAATCAGCGCGATTGCGAATGGCAAACTTAATGTGGTTATTGAACTCGCCCTGAGCATCGGCAAAGGCGTAGGAATGCAGATTGATCATCCGACCCCGCTGGATCGAGACTTTTTCCGAATTGGACAAGACGGATGAATCGACCGGCCGCCGCTTGAGGATTGTGTTCTGATTAATCCAGAGAATCGGGATACTCTCCTGATCCTCGTGGGGGTAGACGACGACCCCGTTGGCTTCGACCTGAGCATCTAGACTCGACACAAACCAAGTGTTGAATCCATTGATGGTTCGGTTTTGCAACGCAAACTTGATATGTCCGTTGAAGGAGCCGTTGATATTGGCGTAGGCATAGGAATGCAGCGGGTAGGTGTTGCCAGAGGCGATCGCCACCATTTCATTGGGCTGCAACAGAGAGTTTGGCTCGGGCCGCAGCTTAAACACGGTTGCTGTATTTACACGCAGGACAAGTTGTACCATCGGCAACACCCAAATCTAGTTCGCTCAAAGCGCTCCAAAGCGAGCGCTAAAAATAGACCTACTCATGATAGGTGCTTTTGTAGCGTTTGCAGCTTTGGGCATTGCCCCGCTGTCACGCAACTAGCTAGCAACTACAGGACGACCCTGAGCAATCCCGGATCGTGTTTTGAGCCGAGAGGACAAGCGCCGCCCGCGGCCAAGTGCAAAATGCCAGTGCAAAACGCCATTTCACAAATTAGGAGAGGCTGCTATAATTCATGTTTGTCTGCAAAAATTGATTCTGTGAAATCTGTGCAGTAGTAGCTTCGCATGAATGAATCTTTGCAGAGATAGACCTAGCCTCGCCGGTGTAGCTCAGTGGTAGAGCACTCGATTCGTAATCGAGCGGCCGTGAGTTCAAATCTCATCACCGGCTTTCATGCCAAACCCCTTGAAGTTTATAAGCTTCAGGGGCGTTTTGCGTTTTGCGTTTCAGAGAGGTGGTAGCCGTTATTTTTGGTTTTGTGTTTTTTGCTGTATCTAACTGCTTTAGGCTCTGAGCCGCGACACTAATCCTGGGAGCTATTCTTCCAGTTCGCGATCGCCCTCTTCGTCTGCTTCGTTCAGCCCTTCTTTGAAGCCGCGCAGCGTCTTGCCTAAAGCACCGCCCAGTTCAGGGATCTTTTTGGGCCCAAAAATGAGAATCGCAACGACTGCAATAATGGCAACCTCGGGCCAGCCCAAACCAAACATAATGCTCTCCTGTCAGTCATTCTGTCCCCACTATACGGGAATTGTCGGGCATCGCGTCGCTAATCTAGGAATCACACGCAAGCAAGGGGCATACTCAAAACTGGCGCTCAGGGCGGCTTGACCTGTGCGATATAATGTAGGTTTTCTCTGGGGAGAATTCTGTCCCAGTTTTTTGAATCCGGTTTTGTTTGATTGGAACGTGTCTTTTTGGAAATTGTCACCAGGAGTTGGGCTTGAGCGCGCTTTTGATTGCAGCGACGGATTCGGATACGGGAAAGACGGTGCTGATTTCGGCACTGGCGGCCTATTGGCAGGCCCACAGCGGCGGGCGATCGCTCGGCATTATGAAACCCGTGCAGTCGGGCATGGGCGATCGCGAACTCTATCAGCGTCTCTTCCCGCTCAATCAGTCCATCAGCGAGATCAACCCCATCCACTTTGACTCGCCGCTAGCACCGCCCATTGCCGCCGAAAAAGAAGGCCGAAACATCAGCCTAGAGGGCGCTTGGCACACCTTTGAAACACTCTCCAAACAAAAGGACTGGGTGCTGGTCGAAGCGCTGGGTAGCTTGGGGTCGCCCATTACCCACGAAACCACCGTTGCTGACCTTGCTTGGGACTGGCGCATTCCCACCGTTTTGGTAGTTCCTGTAAAACTGGGGGCGATTGGGCAAGCCGTGGCCAATGTGGCCTTGGCCCGCCAGGCCCGCGTCCATATCAAAGGCATTGTCTTAAACTGCGTTGTGCCCTGCACCCAGCAGGAAATCGACGACTGGGCCCCCGCCGACCTGATCCAGTCCCTGACCCAGGTTCCCATCCTTGGCCTGATTCCCCATCTGCCCGACCCTACCGACCTCGGCCGCCTCACCCAAGCCGCCTCAGACCTGGCGCTAGAGCGATTAATGCCGATGCGAGGATAGGCTCTGTTTTAGCTGTTTTTTAGCTGTTTCAAGTGCGGCGCGGCTGAAACATCAACCCTTCTAGCTCGTTTCACCCCAATTCTCAACCTCTATGCTCACCTCCACCCCTGACCTCAAAACCCTGGCTCAGCAGACTCGATCGGCGGCGCGGCGGCTGGCGGCGCTGTCGGGTGAGGCGCGGAATCGGGCAGTAGGGGCGATCGCCCTTTCCCTGGAAGCCGCCGCCCCAGAGATTCTGGCGGCGAATGCGGCCGATTGTGCGGCGGCGCTGGAGGAAGGACTGGCAAAGCCCCTCTACGGGCGGCTAAAGCTGGACGAAACCAAGCTGCGCGGCGTGATTGCAGGCGTGCGTGATGTGGCGCGACTGGCCGACCCGGTGGGGCAGGTGCAGCTTCATCGAGAACTGGACACGGGCTTAGTGCTGAAGCGCGTGACCTGTCCCCTGGGCGTATTGGGTGTCATTTTCGAGTCGCGCCCGGATGCGCTGGTGCAAATTGCGGCGCTGGCGATTAAGTCGGGCAATGGCGTAATTCTCAAAGGCGGGCGAGAAGCGGTGCGCTCCTGTGAGGCGCTGACGAAGGCGATTCACCAGGGGCTGAGTTCGGTAGACCTCGATCCGGCGGTGGTGCGCCTGCTGACGACGCGGGAAGAAACGGTGGCGCTGCTGGGGCTAGATCAAGAAGTGGATTTGATCATTCCGCGTGGCTCCAATTCCTTTGTGCGGTTTGTGCAGGAAAATACGCGCATTCCTGTGCTGGGTCATGCCGATGGCATTTGTCATCTGTATGTAGACCGGGCGGCAGATGTGGCGCAGGCGGTGGCGATCGCCCTCGATGCCAAAACCAACTATCCCTCTGCCTGCAACGCCATTGAAACCTTGCTGGTGCATGAGGCGATCGCGCCTCAGTTCCTCGCAGCAATGGTTCCAGTTTTTCAACAAGCAGGCGTGGAACTGCGCGGTGATGAACGGACTCAAGCCCTAGCGGGCAAGGGCATTGCCCCTGCTACCGAAGCGGATTGGGCAACGGAATATAGCGACCTGATTTTGGCGATTCGCGTGGTGGATTCGCTGGAGGCGGCGATCGCCCACATCAACACCTACGGTTCTCGGCACACCGAGGCGATCGCCACGCAAGACGACGCAGCCGCCGCCACATTTATCTCTCAAGTAGATGCAGCGGGCGTGTTTCACAACTGCTCCACCCGATTTGCCGACGGCTTCCGCTATGGCTTTGGCGCAGAGGTGGGCATCAGCACTCAAAAAATGCCGCCGCGCGGCCCCGTCGGGCTAGAAGGCCTCGTCACCTATAAATATCAACTAATTGGCGAGGGGCACATCGTAGACACCTACAGCGGCGATCGCGCCCGCCCTTTTACTCACAAAGATCTTGCCTGAGCCAGCCTTGCCCTTCTGTGCTGAACCCTGAAACCGATGAATACTTATCAGGTAATCTACGACATCGTGCGGCAGATTCCCTACGGACAAGTGGCGACCTATGGGCAAGTGGCAGACTTGGCGCAACTCTATGGCAAGGCGCGACTGGTGGGCTACGCGCTCTATCGGGTCGATATGCAAAATTCCGACATTCCCTGGCATCGCGTCATTAATGCCAAAGGCGAAGTGTCTGAATCGCCGCTGCGCTACGGCACAGATTATTTGCAGCGATCGCTCTTGGAAGCCGAAGGCATCGAGTTTAGCCCAGAGGGAAAGGTGGATTTGCGGAGGTATTTGTGGCGACCGGTGGTGGAGTGAGGGAAGAGGGAAGAACGAAGAGGGAAGAGGGAAGAACGAAGAGGGAAGAGGGAAGAGGTTTCGTTTTTCGTTCTTCGCTTTTCTTTTTTCGTTCTTCTGCCCATCCGCCCCAACCTGCTATTCTTCAAGAAAGCTAAATCCCCTGCTGCTCATGGAAGGGTTTGTTGTTTCGCTGGTTATTTTTGCGGCGATTTTTGCCATCTTTGCCCTGGGGCTGAATCTGCAATGGGGCTTTACCGGGCTGATCAACTTTGGGCAGGTCGCGTTTATGACCATTGGAGCCTACGCGACGGTGCTGCTCAGCTTGCGGGGCGTGCCGCTGTGGTTGGGGGCGCTGGTTGGGGCGGGGCTGGCGGCGCTGCTGGGGCTGGGCATTGGGTTTGCGACGCTGCGGCTGCGCGAAGATTATCTGGCGATCGTTACAATCGGCGTGGCGGAGATGGTGCGCCTGATTGCCGAAAATGAAGCCTGGCTGACGCGGGGAACCTTTGGACTACAGGGCTTTCCGCTGCCGCTGGCAAACCTGAACCCCAACTGGCTGGGGCGATCGCTCATGGTGGCGATTCTGACGGCGATCGCCGGACTCGCCTACTGGCGGCTCTGGCGCTGGCTGCGGCAAACGGTGAAGTCCATTCCCCCGGCTCATTTAACCAACGGCGTGGCGCTGGCGCTGGGCTATCTGCTGTCGCTAACATTGTTGGTGATTGGGCTAGGCTATGTGTCTAGCACGCTCAAGCAACTAGGCACGGTTCCCTATTGGCTGCTGGGCGTGATGCTGCTGGCGGCGATGGTGGTGCTGGTATGGTTCTATGTCTGGCTGGGCAAGCTAGCAGATGCCAAGATTCCCGCTTGGTCTGCCAGCTTGGGAACGGTGGCGGCGCTGGTCTGCGCGGCCCTAGGACTCTGGGTGTATGGCTATTCTGCTTCGGCGCTGTATCACTACGACCGCAACCCTAGCAAGGCTGGGCTGATGTTGATTTCGGTGGTGCTGCTGGCGCTAATCTTTTGGGGTTTAGAGCGACTCGTGCGATCGCCCTGGGGTCGTGTCCTCAAAGCCATCCGCGAAGACGAAGCCGTTGCCCGCGCTCTGGGTAAAAATGTGTTTGCCTACAAGCTGCAATCCCTGGCGATCGGCGGTTTCTTGGCGGGCATTGCGGGTTCCCTTTATGCGTGGCAGTTGACCACTGTGTATCCTGATAACTTTCAGCCCCTCGTCACTTTCAATGCCTGGACGATCGTTGTCCTTGGCGGCGCAGGCAACAACGTGGGCACAATCCTGGGAGCCGCTATCTTCTGGGGTTACCAGACCATCACCCGCTTCTTCTTGCGCGATGTCATTCCCCTCGACGATGCTCGCCTCGGCGCATTCCGCATTATGCTCATCGGTCTGCTGCTAATGGTTCTCATGGTGTGGCGACCGCAGGGCATCTTGGGCAACAAAGATGAACTCACCCTTGGGAAGTAGGGCTTGAGGCGATGGAGTGATGCGGAGCGAGAGCCAGGGAGAGAATACGGCTTCCTCATCGCCTCATCCCACCCTCCCAACTCCCCCAACTCCCCCACCCACCCCCACCCCACCCAAACCTCCCCATGTCCCTCCTCACGGCAACCCAACTTACCAAATCCTTCGGCGGCATCCGAGCGGTGGATTCGGCCTCGATCGAGGTTCCGGAGGGCAGCATTACCGGGCTGATTGGCCCGAACGGGGCAGGCAAGACGACGCTGTTTAACCTGCTGTCGATGTTTTTGCGGCCAGATAGCGGCGAGGTTCGCTTTGCAGGAGAGCCGATCCAGCAGCTACAGCCCCATCAAGTGGCGCAGCGGGGGTTGGTGCGGACGTTTCAGGTGGCGCGGGTGCTGTCGCGGCTGTCGGTGCTGGAGAATATGCTGCTGGCGGCGCAGAAGCAGACGGGCGAGCGGTTTTGGAATGTGTGGTGGCGATCGCCCCGGATTGCCCAGGAGGAAGAAGTGCAGCGGGAGTATGCCTGGAACATTCTGGAATCGATCGGACTGGCACACAAGGCACATGACTATGCGGGTTCGCTCTCTGGCGGGCAGCGCAAGCTATTGGAACTGGGGCGGGCGCTGATGGTGAAGCCCCGGCTGATTTTGCTGGATGAACCTGCTGCGGGCGTGAACCCAACGCTGATCAACCAGATTTGTGAACATATCGAAGCGTGGAATCGGCAGGGCATCACGTTTCTGGTGATTGAACACAATATGGATGTGGTGATGTCGCTGTGCGATCGCGTGTGGGTGATGGCAGAGGGGCGCAACCTGGCATCGGGCACACCCGAAGAGGTGCAGCAAAATCCGCTGGTGCTAGAGGCGTATTTGGGCAACTAGCACGATGCAGAGCCATAGCCATTATGCTCCTTCTTAACAGGTGGCAACTCTGCAAATTAATGAATAAGCTGTGAGTAGCAATCTCTACCCATCACGGTGCTGACTGTGGAATCCCCTTCTGAGAATCAGTTGTCCAGTTCACAAAATCAGCAAGCCCCATCGCTAAAACGGCGCTGCGTTTCGGTCTGTCAGTATCGCTCTTGCGAACGGAGCGGGTCGGCGGCGGTGTTGGCGGCCTTTCGGGAGGCAAATTTGCCAGGAGTGCTGATCAGCGCGAGCGACTGCATGGGGCAGTGTGCTTCTGGGCCGACGGTGCGCGTCACGCCAGACAACGTGTGGTATTGCCGCGTAAAGCCGGAGGATGTGGGGGCGATCGCCACGCGGCACTTGCAGCAAGACGAACCGGTGGAGCGGCTGCTGCATCCGCGCTTTCACCCCCGGTTTGATTTTGCGGATTAATTTGCGAATTTTATCCTGTGGCGGCATTGCATTCGAGAGGACATGTATGGAGGACATGTATGGCGGAAGTGTATAGATGTCTTGAGCCTGTGAGACTGGAGAAACGGTTGCGGGCATCCTAAGCACGTCCTCTCAAACGCTGGGTCTGGAGTCGAGCTATGGTGCTGCTAACGGTCGGCGCAGTTTTGCTGATTGCAGGAATCGTGCTGATTTTTGTGAAACGACACCACAGCGGCCGCGCCTATTGCCTCAAGGTGTCGCGTCCGGTGACGGTGGCAGAACTGGAGAAAATGTCGGCAGAGATTGCCCAGGAAATTGGCGGTGGCAACTGGCGCGAGTATGTGCAGCTTTCGGGCATTGTGCAGTGCGATCGCCCGCTCACCTCCCAACTGGCGCAGCAGCCCTGCGTTCATTACCACATGACCGTGCGGCGCGAGTATGAGGAAACGGTCATTCGCCGCGACAAAGACGGCAACGAGGAACGCCGCACCGAACGCGGCTCGGAAACCGTCGCCAGCCATGAGCAATCGACACCCTTTGTGCTGAAGGATGACACGGGGGCGATCGCCGTTGACCCCAACCAGGCCGACTTTGAAACCATCACGGTGTTGGATGAATTTCGCCCCGAATCCCCTGGTAACTTCATTTCCTTTGGCGGCTTTTCGCGGGCGCTGAGTCCGCTGGGGGGCAACCGACGTACGCTGGGCTACCGCTATCAAGAGGTGATCGTGCCTGTGGGGCGGCGGGTGACGGTGGTGGCCACAGTCAGCGATGCGGGCGGCGGGCTGACCTTGCAGCGCCCGACCGAATCAGGGAAACAGTTTATTATTTCGCTGCGAAATGCTGAGGAATTGACGAAATCGGCCGATCGAAACGCTAAAGCCAGCGACCTGGCCATGAAGTCTTGTTTGGTGGGTGGGGCTGTGCTGGCGATCGCCGGACTGGTGACGGGCTTTTAGCCCCAACGGCTACGAATTTCTTGTAAAAGGCATCAGGTCTTCCGTCGTTTCTAGATTGGCTGTCACTTCTAGATCTTCACTGGGCTGCGCTGGCGAGTAGCTTTCCAGGGCGATCGTGCCATTTAGCATGGCTCCGTCGAGCTGGGCCGCCGTCAGGTTCACCTGATTGAGCGTAACGTTCCACAGTTCTGCCTCTCGCAGGTCGGCCCAAATAAGTCTTGCCCGTTGCAAATTGCTTTCCTGCAAATAGGCATGGCGCAGGTTTGCGCCGCTTAAGTTGGCATCGTGCAGCACGGCCCGGCTCAGGTCGGCTCCCAGCAAGTTAGCGTTTTCTAGGTTTGCCCCTTGCAATTGAGTCCCCTTAAGGTCGGTCAGCGCCAAGTTGGCCTCTCGTAGGTCGGCTTCGCTCAAGTCGGCTCCGCTGAGGTCGGCTCCGCGTAGGTCTGCCCCCTGGAGCTTGGCCCGACGTAGACTTGCAAGGGTCAGATCTGCCCCTTGCAAATCGGCTTGCTCTAGCACGGCTCCAGTTAGCTTGGCGCGATGTAGGTTTGCCAGCCCCAGCGTCGCCCGCTCTAGCACACAGCGAATTAGGCTGGCTTCTTGCAAATTGGCATCCTGCAAGTTGACTCCGGTGAGATTGGCTTGATACAGATCGGCTCGATAAAGATTGGCGCTCTCCAAAACTGCATCGCTGCAATCTGCCTGACTCAGGTTGGCGAGGCTGAGGTTGGTCTGTCGCAGGTCGGCCCGTTGCAAGAGGCAGCCCCGCAGCAGCACTCGGCTCAGGTCAAGCTCTGGCAGCCGCGCTTCAGACAAATCCAGCCGTCCCGGTGCGGGATGGGTCAGATACCATTGATTCCAAATGCTGACACCAGATTTTAGCAGTGCCAGCAGGTCAAAATCTGCCATGAGGAGAGGGCAAAAGAATGGAAGGGGTGGGGGGGTGTTTTACGTGTAACCCCACAGAACTTTTCTGGCGGTTGTATGGCTGACCCGGACGAAAGTGGGCGATCGCTCAAAAGCTCAAAAACTTGCAGCGCCTCATGCCGACTATACGGGTTGAGCGCAAGTAGAGTGGGCTTAGGCAGGATTAGTCGGGATAAAGCTTGACGCGATCGCAGATGTAGTGTTTTATAGAGGCAAAGTACAGTCGATCACGCTACATTTTGTTTTGTGAATCTCTGTGCCGGCTGCTTAACAAAACTAGTTTGGACGAGTTTGGATATTGGTTTGGGTGCATTTGCAAGCTAGCCACGTTAATATTTTCGTTCATACTAGTGAATTACTCTGCGGAGTATGGGTCTACGTGCTTATTTCGTGCTTATCTAATGCGTGTGTTCAATGCACCGTCTTTTAAGGCAGCGTTAAGGCAGCGTTATAGCCTGTCAATACTTTCTGTCGATGCTCTCTGTCGATGCTTTCTGTCAACGCTTCGTGAGGCGATCGCCCAACAGATGCGCTGCTATTAAAACGCTTCTAAAGCGTTTTAGAAACGTTGCTGTAGAAGCGTATTGACGCTGTTGAAATGCTGTAGAAACGCTGCGATCGCCCATTCTGCGCCCTTTTTTCCCTACTTGGTCAGTGTTCATGGTTTCTCAAGTTGAGACCTCGGTTTCAGAGTTCACCCGCCCCCTCTCTCATACGGTGGAAGGATTGGTGCAGGTATTTACCTGCCCCCACCGCAGCTTTTTTACCAGCGTAATGGCGCAGGCGCTCCGCATTGCAGGGCAGGGAACGCCAGTGCTGGTGGTGCAATTTCTCAAAGGCGGCATCGGCCAGGGAGCAGATCATCCGGTGCGGCTAGGTCAGCATCTTGACTGGCTGCGCTGCGACCTGCCCCGCTGCATCGACACGCCTCAGCTTGAAGACGGCGAAGCCGAGGCTTTGCAGGAATTGTGGCAGCATACCCAGGATGTGGTGCGGTCGGGCCAGTATGCGCTAGTGGTGCTGGATGAACTCAGTCTGGCAATTAAGTTTGGGCTGATTCCGGAGTCTGAAGTGCTAGAGCTTTTGAAAAACCGACCCCGCCAAGTCGATCTAATCCTGACGGGGCCAGAAATGCCGGGGTCAATTCTTGACCGAGCGGATCAGATCACGGAACTGCGTCGCAGCCATCGACCGTAGCGATCGCTATCCTGTCTGATGTCTGGTCTTGTCGTGCCTTGTCCTGCCATGTCTTGTGCGCGTCGCGCACGAGACATGACTTTTTATTCAGCCCGTTTATTCAGCCCGTGTTTCGCATTCCGGCGGCGATGCCGTTGATGGTGAGCAGGGCGCCACGCAGCAGTTCACCCCGGCTATAGCGTGAGCGGATCACGCCGGAGGCGGCGCTGGTTTTGTGCTGGCGCAGGCGTTTTAGCAGAGAGACTTGCAAGAAGCCGAGGGGAACGATCGTGCTGTTGCGGAGTTGCACCGAGCGCTGGAGGTCGGGGTCGCCGTCGAGTAATCGCTCATGGCCGGCGATCGCCAGCACTAGCCCCTTCGTCAGGTGATATTCGTCGCGGATCTGCTCAAACAGACGCTCAAAGCGCTCCCGATCTTCCGCCTGCGACAACTGCTGGACATAGTGGTTGGCAATTTGCAAGTCCACCTTCGAGAGGGTCATTTCACACTTGGAAATCACCATCTTGAAGAAAGGCCACTTGTAGTAGAAATAGCGCAGCAGCTTCAGGTTTTCCTCTGGCTCCTCTTGCAGGAATTCGTTAATCGCCGTGCCCACGCCATACCAGGAGGGCAGCAAAAAGCGCGTCTGCGTCCAGCTAAACACCCAGGGAATGGCCCGCAGGCTGCCCAGGTCTTTTTTGCCGCCGCGCCGAGCAGGACGAGAGCTAATTTGAAGCTGGCTGATTTCTTCGATTGGCGTAACCTGATGGAAGAAATCGACAAAATCGGGCTGTTCGTAAATCAGCGAGCGATAGTGCGAGCGCGAGCGCGTCGCCAGTTCCTCCATGATTTCGTGCCATGGCTGGATGTCATCGAACCCGTTTCGTAGCAGGCTGGCTTGTATCACCGCCGCTGTGATGGTTTCCAGGTTATAGAGCGCCAGTTCTGGCAGATTGTATTTCGAGGCCAGCACCTCGCCCTGTTCTGTAATTTTGATGCGGCCGTCGATGCTGCGCCCCGGCTGAGCCAGAATCGCTTCATAGGCCGGCCCGCCGCCGCGGCCCACGGAACCGCCTCGCCCGTGGAAGATGCGGAGGGAAATGCCGTAGGTTTCGGCCATCGCTTGGAGCGACTGCTGGGCTTTGTGGATTTCCCAATTGCTGCTAAGGAAGCCAGAGTCTTTGTTACTGTCGGAATAGCCCAGCATGATTTCTTGGAGCGAAGCTCGTTGCGGCAGCGTACTCCTAGAACCCGCAATATCGACCTTTTGCCCCGTCTCTTCTTGCTGGCGTGCGCTGTAGCCGCCCGACAGATAGGCTCGATATAGCGGCAGTTCAAACAACTCTCTCATTACGGATGGGGCGCGGAGCAAGTCTTCCACTGTTTCAAATAGCGGCACCACGTTGATTGCGCCGCTGCCCGTGGCGGGGTCGTAGAGGCCCGCTTCTTTTGCCAGTAGCAGCACTTCTAGCAGATCGCTGGCGTGGTGACTCATGCTGATGACGTAGGTTTGGCAGATGGCGGGGCCAAACTCTTGATGCAGCTTTCGCACCATGCGGAAGGTTTGGATGGTTTCGCAGGTTTTTTCAGAGAAGGGCAGTTCTGACGGAATCAACGGGCGACGGGTTTTTAGCTCGATGGCCAACCAGTGCGATCGCTCTTCCTCTGTCATCTCGTGGTAAGACTTGGGCAGAATTTGCAGGTATTCTGCGATTTCGGCGATCGCATCCGAGTGGCGGCTGCTTTCCTGCCGAATATCTAGGTGGGCCAGGTTAAAGCCGTAGATTTCCACCTGGCAGATCAGATTTTCCAGATCGCGGCAGGTCAGTCCTGTTTCTTCCAGGTTTCTGCGGATCAGCCGCAAATCTGCCAGAAACTCATCGCCAGAGCGATAGAGCGTGGCCGGGTTGTAGTCTGGCGATTCATCGTTAAAATAATCGCCATTGTAAAGCTTACGGCTGCGCTCGTAGGTATTTTCCAGCCGCTTTTGGATGTAGCTCAACTTTAGGCGATAGGGTTCCTGCCGATAGCGGATGGCAAGCTGCTCATACACTTCTGGCATCTGCGCTTGGTCCTGCTCCAGCGACTCCAGCAGGTCGGGCAATACGTCGCTCCAATGCAGCGAGAGGCTGAGCAGATTAATCAGGTGCTTTACCGACTGGATGTATTTTGCCAGCACCAGATTGCGCTGATAGCAGGCGGTTTTCCAGGTAATTTCTGGCGTGACGGAGGGGTTGCCATCGCGGTCAGACCCAACCCAAGAACCAAACTTGCAGAAGTTGTAGCTGGGCGGACGCAATCCTGGAAAGGTCGCTTTCAGTGCCGAACGGAAGCGGTAATAAAGATGGGGGATTACGTCAAACAGCACTTCCTGGAAGTAGTGCAGCGCGTAGTCTACCTCGTCTAGCACGGTCGGCTTGAACTGGTGCAGTTCGTCAGTGCGCCACCACAGGCGAATTTCTTCGGTCAATTGTTCTCGCAGGGTTTCCGTTTCCCAGGATGAGGACAGCCCCAGCATTTGCATACTGTCTTCGGCAGTGTCAAGCTGGCGCAGAATTTTGGCGATGCGGCGCTGCTTGTCGCGGATGGTGTGGCGGACGATTTCTGTGGGGTGGGCGGTGAAGACGAGGCGAATGTCGAGGTTGTCGATTAGGTTTTGAATTTGGCGTGGTGGCACGTTGAGATTGGCTAGCTTGGGAAACAGGCCCCGAAAGGTACTCATTTCTCGACGGAGCGCGGTTTCTTCTCGCAAGCTGCGCTCTAGCATATCTGCACTGAGTCCAGCGGTGCTGAGGCCGGCAGTCTGGGGGTCAGAGCTGCCCTGACCGTCTTCGGCTGCTGTGGCGACATCATAGGAAGCGCGATATTGTTGCTGCTGTCCGCGCTGCTCATAGTGCTGTTCGACAATGTTGATTAGCTGAAAATAGAGTGCAAAGGCGCGAGCGGCGCGGATTGCGTCGTTTAGGTCTAGCTTCTCGATGACTCCCAGGGCGATCGCCTCTACTTCTTCTGGAACCTGCCCCTCTGGTGAACAAACCGACCGCAACTGCCGCAGCAGATCGACCAACTGCTGCCCACACTCTTGCTGAAGCACAGACTCCCAAAGTTCTTCAACCAGTTTTAGCCGATGACGAAGAAACAGGTCGCTGGCTGAGAGGGGCTGATCGTCTCGATCTTCTGTGGCGGTGCCGGTGCGAAAGGCATCATCCGACGAGTGGAGGATGGAACTCATGGCGTGTCCTGGCGGAATTATTCGATAATTCTAGAGGGTTTTAATGGTGCTAGGGAAAACACCATGAAAATCATCGCTTATTCTTACGCTGATCCGAGGTTTGAGACTGTACCCAATGCATCACTTAGGGTTTCCCTTAAGGATTCTGATGAGGATTCTGCCTGGTGGGCGATCGCAGATCGAGTGTACCAAGATTACGCAAGCTTGGATGCTGCGATGAAAAATCCTACCCCGAATCTTGCCCCGAATCCTGGGTTGAGTTGTGGTGAAAGCGGTGCAGTCTCCTGCGCTGGGGTCTCCCGTGCGGCTGATCGACCACAGTGGCAGCAGCTTTTGCGGGATTGTCAGCAAGACCCGCCGGACGCGGTGCTGGTTCGCCAACTGGCGGATCTGGGCGAGTCGGTGAGGGAGGTCGGCGATCGCCTCGCCGAGTTAGAGGCGCTACAGATTCCACTGCGGATTGCAGGCACAGATTTTGACGCGCCGCCGCCCTCGTCTGCGGAGTTGTTGCAGCAGGTTCAAACAATCCAGTCTATGCAGCGCCGCCAGCGGATTCAGCGGGGCCACGCCCGCAACCGCATCCACGCCCAGCCGCCGCCCGGAAAAGCGCCCTATGGCTATCGGCGCGGCAAAGGCCGCTATGTGCTGGATCGCACGACTGCTCCGGTGGTCAAGGACTTCTTTGACCATTTTTTGCTGTATGGCTCGCTGCGGGGCAGCATCCGCTATTTGCAGCAAAAGTACAACAAGAAAATTTCTAGTTCCACAGGCAAGCGCTGGCTCACCAGCCCGGTCTATCGCGGCGATCTGGAATATCACACGGGCGACATCGTGCCCGACACGCATCCCGCCATTTTGCCCCGCGCCGAAGCTGCCCAGGTCGATCGCATTCTGCGGCGAAACCGCAATATGCCGCCCCGCGCCGCCAGTGCCCCGCGATCGCTCTCTGGGCTAGTCGCTTGCGGCGAGTGTCAGTCGCCGCTGCGGGTGTGCAGCGTGACGCGCCCCCGCCAGCCCCAGAGCTATCTTTATCTGCGCCCTGCCGCTTGTCCCCGTGCTAAGAAGTGCGGGGCGATCGCCTACGACGCGGTGCTGCAAGCCACCTTCGACCGGATTTGCGAAGATTTGCCGCGTCTGGTTTCGGGTACTCCCTTACCTGAGGTGGAGCAAATGCAGCAGGCGATCGCCACTCAGATCGGCACTCGCCAAACCTGGCTGGCGCAACTGCCTGACCTAGTGCAGCAGGGCATTCTGGATCAGCAAACCGCCGACCTCCGTGCCTACACCCTGCGAACCGAAATTGCCCGCCTGCAAGCCCAAATCGACCAACTGCCCCCGGCAAACCTGAGGGCGATCGCCCAGGTCATTTCTCTGCCGCAGTTTTGGCTAGATTTGTCCGAATCCGAACGCCGCGCCTATTTCCGAGAATTCTTGCGGCAAATCGTGCTGGAGCGTGAGGGAGACGCATGGCGCGTGCGGCTAGTATTTTTGCTGGAGCGACCTAACTCGTGACCTCTGCCACTTTTCCCAACCCCGCCCGCGCCAAAATCTCTGGAATCAGGTCTTCCCGCTTCACCGCCATCATGTGAACGCCCTGGCAGATCTGCCGCGCCATCTGCACCTGCTCAGCGGCGATCGCCACGCCTTCTTCTAGCGGATGGGGTGCTTTTTCTAGGCGATCGATGATGTGCTGCGGAATGTGGGCACCGGGCACATTTTTGTTAATAAACTGGGCGTTTTTGGCAGATTTTAGCAGGAAAATGCCCGCCAGAATCGGCTTGTGGCAACCCGCCGCAATCTGGTGCATAAACTTATCGAGACGGTCGAAATCGGTAATGAGCTGGCTCTGGAAAAACTGCGCTCCGGCTTCTACTTTTCGCTCAAATCGGCGCTGGAGTCCCGACCAACTGGGGCACTGCGGATCGACGGCGGCCCCGGCAAAAAAGCTGGTTTCGCCGTCCGTCAGCGGCTTGTTGTTAATATCTAGCCCCGCATTCAGGTTGCCAATTAGCCGCAGCAGCCGCACCGATTCCAGGTCAAACACAGGTTTGGCATCGGGATGGTCGCCCGCCTTGATCGGGTCGCCCGTCAGCGCCAGCACGTTGCGAATGCCCAAGGCTTGCGCCCCCATCAGGTCTGCCTGAAGCCCAATCCGATTGCGATCGCGGCAGGCCACCTGATAAATCGGCTCGATGCCCTCCCGCAGCAGCAACGCCGCCGACACCAGCGACGACATCCGCAGCACTGCCCGACTGCCATCGGTGATGTTTACCCCATGCACCCAGTCCTTGAGTAAATGCGCCATTTGCAGCATGTGCGTCGGGTCGCAGCCCTTTGGCGGCATCACCTCGGCAGTAATCAGAAACTCGCCGGAGCGGACAGCCGCTTGCAGGCGCGTGGCAGGGGCAGAGAGCGGGGATGCAGCGTTAACCATAAACCATAACTAACGAAAACCAGAGAATTCTCAGCACTTCTCTCTTCACTTGAAAGTTCAGGATGCCAGGAGACAGAGTCCTGACTTAGAACCCGATTAATGGTTCCTCACCGTGACTTTCCCTCACCGTGACTTTCCCTCACCGTGACTTTCCGCCTGTTGATCTCCCCTCAAGCGGGCAACGAATATCCCAGCGCCTTTTTCACTTTAGTTAGCGTAATGTTGGCGATCGCCTCCGCCTTTTCTTTGCCCTCGTGCAAGACCTGCTGCAAATAGCCGGGTTCATTCATGATGTCGTGATAGCGGTCTTGAATCGGCTTTAGCGCAGTGATCATGGTCTCCGTCAGCAGCGGCTTAAACTGCCCCCAGCCCATGTCGGCACATTCCTTCGCCACTTCGTCCTTTGTCTTACCCGACAGGATCATATAGAGCGTCAGAAGGTTGGTGCATTCAGGCCGTTCCGGATTGTCGAATTCCAATCCGCGAATCGGATCGGTTTTACAGCGCTTGACCTTGCGCTGAATCTCTTCAGGCGAATCCAGCAGGTTAATTCGGCTCAACTCGGACGGGTCAGATTTCGACATCTTTTTCGTGCCGTCGGTCAGACTCATCACCCGTGCGCCCTCTGCACGAATCATCGGCGTAGGTAACTTCAGAATCGGCGCATCTTCGCTGCCAAACTGGTAGTTGAGCCGTGCAGCAATGTCGCGGGTGAGTTCGAGGTGCTGCTTCTGGTCTTCGCCAACAGGCACTCTATCGGGTTCGTAGAGCAAGATATCAGCCGCTTGCAACACGGGATAGCTGAGCAGGCCCGCGCCCACGTTCTCTCCCTGTTTCACGGCTTTTTCTTTGAACTGGATCATGTCTTCCAGCCAATTCAGTGGTGTAATGCACATCAGCAGCCAGGCTAGCTCTGCATGGGCGGGGACATGGGATTGCACAAAGATAGTGGCATGTTCCAAACTAATGCCGCTGGCGAGATAGGAGGCGGCGACTTTGTAGGTGCTTTCGGCCAGCCGCGTGGGGTCGTGGGGTACGGTGATGGCGTGCAGATCCGCCATAAACAAGTAACTGTCGTAATCTTCTTGGATTTCGACCCAGTTGCGAATGGCACCGAGGTAGTTGCCCAAGTGCAACTCACCTGTTGGCTGAATGCCGGAGAGAACGCGCTGCTTGCCCATGAAGCTATCTGCTGATGAAAGTATCTTGACAGTTATATTGACAGTTATCTTGACAGTAAGGACGGCGGAACCCTGAGAAAGCGTTAAGCCTGTGTGTTTTCAACCATAACCCAAACCATAACCCAAATAGCGGCTTTGGATATAGCTACACTACTGACGGGTTCAGTCTGAATATCTGCGGGTTGCGAATCCCGATTGCCCGACCTCATAATGATGTAGGTGTTACAAGATTATAGAATTGTAAACAATAACTCATGGCACTCCATGACCTATGCTTCTTCTGACTCGATGACGCAAGCCCTAGCGGAATGCATCGCTCTGCTGCAAGACCTACAGACTCATGCAGCAGCTAATCATGCGTTTGACCAACTGCAAGCCCAAATTGCTGAGACCCATCCGGCCATGGCAGAACTGCTGAAAATGCTATGGCAGGAGGCAGTAGCGGGGCGACGCTCGGCCGCCTTTTGGCAGCAGCTTTGTGATGTGGAGCGCAATCTGACCGAAAACCTGTCGGAAAATCACTTCCAACTTCAGCAAAACTATCTGCGGCTGATGCAAGAACAGTAAGTTTACGAAAGAAAAATTTTTTTCGTAAACTTATAGACAATTCCTTTCTGATGACCTGTAGGGAGGTTCACTGTCTTTGCTGCGGTGGTCATCTAGGGCATGTGTTTGACGGCGGCCCCGCGCCCACAGCTCTGCACTATTGCATGAACGGCGTTGTGCTGAAGTTTGTCCCAGCCTAAGGGAATCGGGGGTCGGCAGAGTCGAGGGTTAAGGTTTCATCCTGCCAGAGTGAGATGACCAGGCTCGTTGACTAGACTTCTTGCGTGAATCGTGGCGCGGTACCGCCGCGCTACGGTTCACACCCTCAAAACAGCATTCATGCAAGAGGTTTACTGACAAGCATTTACCGCAGGCGGCTGGAAGCCGCACCTACGCAGGCGAAACCCACCTACGCGGGTTTTGGATAAGGGTAGAGAGTCGGCGCAGGCCGACTTCGTTGATATAGCAACGGTTTCAACCGCCTAGTGCCCAGGTAGTGCCCAGGTTTTGTCAGTCAATCAGGATGACCAGAGTAGGCTAAACAGGGGATTTGACCGCTGCTTACTCCTTACTCTACTCCTTACTTTGGGAAACTCTAGGAAGCTTGCAGAACTTACATCCGACCTTGATGCTTCTTTAGAGGTTTCTTTAGAGGTTAGGATGCTTCGTTAGAGGTTAGCTCTAGCCCTGTCGGTGGCTTTTGGTGAAACTCTGGTATTGACCCGTCTTGGGGGAGCCAAATTCGTAGCCATGCGCCGCCGGTTTCTGGATGGTTGCTGGCTAGCACTACGCCTTGATGGGCTTCCACAATTTGTCGAACAATCGCCAAACCTAGACCGCTGCTGGTGCGATGGTGTAGCTCGGCTTCGGCTAAATTTGATACTTCGGAACTGGAGGAATGGCTAGACGGCAAGCGCGATCGCGCTGGGTCAGCCCGATAGAATCGCTCAAATACGTGGGGTAGGTCTTGCTCCGCAAATCCCGTACCTGCATCAAACACCTCCAGCCAAACACCAGTCTCAGACCTGCTTTCGCCGACTGCTTCCATCGTACCCGCTCTGATTTGCACGGTGACTGTTTCCCAAGGCGGACTGTATTTGATACTGTTGTCCAACAGGTTTATCAGCACACGATAAATTCGGGCTTCATCAATCCGCACCGGAAAAGATTCTGGCCCCTGATATTTCAATTGCACCTGCTTTTTGCGAGACAACGGCTCCAGGTTGAGCCAGGCCGACTGCACCAAGTCGGGCAGATTGACCTGCTTCAAATGCAGACATTGAGACGATTCGCGGTCGATCAGCGCCAGGTCTAGCAGGTCTTGCACTAGGTCGCTGAGCCGGATAGATTCTCCAATCAGCCGATTGACCCAACCCCGCAGCGCCGGATCGAGACGAGTTTGCAGGGTTTCGGCAATCAGTCGGATAGACGTAAGGGGCGTTTTTAGCTCATGGGCGACATCAGAAGCCCAGCGGTCAAGCTGCTGCTTGAGTTGCACTGATTCTTGACGGCTTTCTAAGAAAACGCCGACCTGCTGCTTGGGCATGGGAACGGCATAGCCCCGCAGCACATGGGAGCGCTGGCGGGTAAGCTGCAACACATCGGGACTGACCGGATAAAACACCCAGTCTTTTTGGCACAGCGTTTTGGAATTGCGAGCTTGCTCCACCAAGTCGTCTAGCTCGTAGGAGCGCACCAGTTCCAGCAGCAGGCGGGGATTGTCGGGCTGGTTAGGCGACTTGGGGGGAATGTCTAAGAGCGATCGCGCTTCGCGGTTGCACCAGACCAGGCGATTTTCGTCATCAAGCTGGAGATAGCCCACGGGTGCCGCCTCCAAAATAGACCGATAGGTGGAAACCTCGGACTCTAGCTGCTGCTGAATGCGCTGCTGGCGAGCCACTGTCAGAGCAAGCTGAGACGTGGCCGAAAAAGGAGAAGTTTCTACATCCGCAGCCCGCAGCTCGCGGAGCAACCGGGTGAGGCGTTGGCGTTGGCGAAGCTGCTGCCAGCACAGCAGCCCCAAACCGATGACCAGACCCAACAAAAAATCGAGAATACTCACCGCAGATCTCTTGAGAGAACCTCCCTAAAGGCCCAGTCAACCGCCCCAAGGCGCTTAGCCAAACCGGTAGCCAAACCCTCGCACCGTGGTCAGATATTCGGGATGGCTGGGGTCTAGCTCTAGCTTTTCGCGGAGCCAGCGGATGTGGACATCTACCGTCTTGCTGTCGCCCATAAAATCAGGGCCCCACACCTTTTCGATAAGCTGTTCTCGCGACCACACCCGCCGGGGATGGGTCATGAACAATTCCAGAATGCGGAACTCTTTGGGCGAGAGGTTGATGGTTTCTCCCCGCACTGTTACCCGGCACTCCTGCGGAAATAGGGTGATGTCCTGAAACCGCAGGTTGGCTTCTCCGATTTGGGGCTGAACCTGGCGGTGGCGACGCAGCAGCGCCCGACAGCGAGCGATTAGTTCCCGCATTCCAAAGGGCTTGGTGAGATAGTCATCTGCACCCACTTCTAGCCCAACGACGCGGTCGGTTTCGCTGCCTTTGGCGCTGAGAATGAGAATTGGCACAGTGTTGCCATTATGGCGGATTAGACGGCAGAGATCTAACCCGTTCACGTAGGGCAGCATTAAATCTAAAATAATCAGATCGATTTCAAACTCGATATCGCCATCGTCGGCGCGGCTGGTGATGTCTAGCGCAGCTCGCCCGTCTTCTGCGACGATTACATCGTAGCCCTCATCGCTGAGGGCGAGCTTAATCGTTTCACGAATGAGTTCTTCGTCTTCAACCAGCAGCACGCGACCGAGCTTGACATCGGTCTGAAGCAGCTTGCTGTCTAGCGCTGGAGTGTCCTGAATCGTGGAGCCCATGAATTTTTCAGGGTTGAGTATTTCAGGCCAATATTACCAAATTGGTAGAAACAGATTGTGGGCGATCGCCCAAGCAATTTTAAGGAATCCTTAAAAAGAGAAAAAGTTGGAGCAACTTACACTCAAACACTCAATCGCCGCAGCAGCGATCAACCCCCAGGCTATCCAGCAGCAAATCACTCACTGCATTCGCCACCGCAAACTCACTAAAAAAACTGCGGGAAAAGTCAAAGGCCTGCATCTCCGTGACTAGGGCAATTACCAGCGATCCCAAATCCGTTTCTCCTTCCATCCGATGTCGCACAAACACCTGTGCTGCCCGGCGGGCAATGTCTGCATTCACTGCTTCGGGAATAAACTCTTCATCCAGCCAGCGGTGGAGGGCTGCCTGGAGCCATTCGCCCTCCTGCTGAGGATGGGTGGCCAGAGGCAAGGTAATTGCTGGAATCGGTTCAGCCATAAGCAATTCTGAGGCAACGTTGAGACGAGTTTGAGGCAAGTCTGAAACAAGTTTGAGGCACGTTTAGGGCAAGCTTGAAACAACTCTGTGCCTGACTCAGCGATTTTGCAGTCTGTTCCGTAGTATTAGGGTATGACCTGGTATCAGTATGACATTGAGGCGATCGTCCAGCGCTATGCCCAGGGATATTTCTTAATGGCAGAAGACACGGGCGACTCGCTGGGCTGGTATTCTAGCCAGCAGCGGACGCTAATCCCCCTGGATGAGCGGTTTCGTTATCCGCGATCGCTCCAGCGAGTGCTAAACCAAGAGCGCTTTTCGGTGGCGATTGACCGCGCCTTTTCAGAAGTCGTGGAGGGCTGCGCCGACCGCGACACCACCTGGATTTCTGATGAACTGAAGGTGATTTATCACGAGCTGCACCGCGCAGGCTACGCCCACAGCTTTGAAACCTGGCAGGGCGATGAGTTGGCAGGCGGCATTTTGGGCATCGTCATCGGCGGCGCATTTATTGGCGAATCGATGTTTTACCGCATCCCCGACGGCTCGAAAGTGGCAATGGTGAAGCTGGTGGAACGGTTGCGCGATCGCCAGTTTGTTCTCTTCGACGCGCAAATGATGAACCCCCACCTGGCCCGCTTTGGAGCCTACATCGTCAGCAATCGCGACTATCGGGCGCTGCTAAAACAAGCTGCCCAAGTGCGCCCCTCACTGCTCTAGTCGCCTCCAATAACCCCCAATTGTCAAGCGGCAGTTCAGTAGCTACTTAGCACATCAGTAATCCAAGTGGCTCCTAAACTCTCCAAGATAAAAACGCCCAACGAAACCTCTAACTCGGATTGAGCGGGAACCCCCGATCGCCCAAATCAATCATATCTTTCGTCCTTCAGCGCGTTTTTAAAAAAACAGGCTGCTCTCCAGAATTGCGGGCAGTGAATCCTGTAATCGGACTTGTAGTCGGACAATTTTCGGAAATCATGCTGTCAGGGGATAGAGCAATCTGTCCCGCACGCGCTAAAACATGAGGCGGCGAGGTTGGCTCATGCCTTCATGGGCTGCTTTGTTTTTCACCCTTCTTTAATTTTCCACGCTTCTTAACTCTGCTCTCTTCGTCCCGCGCTCAAAGCGCACCTCCCTTTCCCTTGACCTTTCACTCAAACTAATCTTTCACTCAAACTTTACTTGTAGTATGTCAACTCCCGGAAGACCCGACACCACCTTCAATGGCAACGGCCGCATTACCTTTGGGCTAGACGGACTCGACCAGGCCCGCAAGGTGCTGATTCAAGCTGATGGAAAAATTCTGGCGCTGGGCGACAGCAGCGGCAACTTTTCGGTGGCCAGGCTGACGGCGGATGGTTCCCTGGACAACAGCTTTGCAGGCAACGGCAGAACCGTGCTGAGTTTTGGCGGCACGCAGATCTTGCGCGATGCGGTGCTGCAATCTGATGGCAAGCTGATCATTGTGGGCGATAGTGATGGCGATTTTGGCATCCTTCGCTTTAACCTCAACGGATCACTTGACAATTCCTTTGCCGGAAACGGTCGCCAGTCCACCAATTTTGGAGCTACAGAAACCGTCCGCAAGGTGCTGTTGCAAAATGACGGCCGGATTTTGGTGATTGGTCAGAGCAGCAGCAGTTTCAGCGGTAACAGCTTTGCGGTGGCTCGCTATCGCACGGATGGTTCCCGCGACACCAGTTTTGATGGGAATGGACGCAATTCGACCAATCTGGGGGCCACGGCACAGGTCAGCGATGGGCTGCTGCAAAATGACGGCAAGATCGTGATTGCGGGTACTGACGGCTCGGCGTTTGCGCTGGTGCGCTATCGCGCAGATGGCTCGACTGACCGCGATTTTGGCAGCCGGGGGATTGTGCGGACGCGCATCGGCAGCGGCACGACGTTTTCGATCGCCCAGCGGGTGTTGCTGCAACCGGATGGCAAGCTGATCGCTGTGGGCACGAGTAGCGATGATTTTGCGATCGCCCGTTACAATTCCGACGGCTCCCTTGACCGCAACTTTGGGCGATCGGGCGTTCGCACCACTGATTTTGGCGGCTTCTTTACGACGGTGGATGCGGTGACGGATGCAGTGCTGCTGTCGGATGGCAAGATTTTGGTGGTGGGCACCAGCGGTGGGCGGGTGGCGCTGGCGCGATACAACCGCGATGGCTCGCTCGACAACAGCTTTGACGGCAACGGGCGTGTCACGACCAGTTTGGGCAATAACAGCACAGCAAAGAAGGTGCTGGTTCAGCCCAATGGCAAGATTGTGGTGTTGGCGGTGAGCGATGGCAGAGCGGCGCTGCTGCGCTACAACAGTGACGGTTCGCTCGACAATAGCTTCGACGGCAATGGGCGGGTCACGACTGACCTCGACGCGGCAGATAACAACGCAGATATTGCGCTCCAGCCCAATGGCGATGTGGTGCTGGTGGGAACGAATGTGGGCTTCTTTGATCGGGATTTTTCGGTGCGCCGCTATGTGGGCGATCGCATCGACGTGAGCCTGGGAACCCCCATCGAACCCATCGACTTTAATAATGGCCCAGCCGGCATTACCCGCAACGGCACCGCCGCCAACGACCGCATCGCAGGCACACCGGGCAACGACATCCTGCGCGGCCGGCGTGGCAACGATGTGCTGGATGGCAAACGCGGCAACGATCGCCTGTTGGGTGGAGAAGGGAATGACAGCCTGATTGGGCGCGACGGACGCGACGAACTGGTGGGCGGCAACGGCGACGACACCCTGCGGGGTGGCAAGCGCGGCGACATCCTGATTGGTGGGCGCGGTGCGGATGTGCTGTCCGGCGGCCAGGGCGCGGATATGTTTGTCTATAACAGTGTGAACGACGCAGGCGACATCATCACTGACTTTGAAGCGGTAGATCGCCTTGACCTGCGCGGCATCTTCCGCAGCCCCACCTTTGCTGCGCCCAGCCCCACCGCTCAATACAACCAGTTCATCCGGCTGGTGCAAAATGGCGCAAATACGGAGGTGCAGATTGACCGCGACGGCAACGGCCTGCGGCTAGATTTCATAACGCTAGTGACGCTGCGAAACGTGTCGCTGGATGCTGTGCGACCCCGCAATTTCGTGATCGCCTAGCCCTGAGTCGTGGGGAGGCGTTGTTCCGCTTTAGGAATTTTGCGCTACGCTCTGAAGCGATCGCCCTCATACGCCTGCTGGTTGGGTATGAGAGTAGGGCGATCGCTTGTCCTATAGTTCGCTGCTGAGTTTTGCTGCTAAATGGGGGCGCTCTGGCAGGGCGATCGCCCCTCCGCCCCTTGCGGGTGCAAACCCAACGTGCGAACCGTTCATCGAGTAAAATTAGTACAAAGGTACTTTACTCATTCCCTTACGCCCTATGGTGCAATATACGCTCGCCCAAAGCCCCGACGTGATCCTGACTGTTCCTGGCAAGGACTCTGCCAAAGCCCGCGACAAAGCGATGGATCAACTCATCGAGCTAATGGAATCCGGCAACCTGCCCACGGATCTGTCCGACGGCTTTGGGCCGCATCAGTTTATCGAAGTCAAGGAGCCTGTGTTGACCAATACCGAAGACGAAGACGCAATCACCCAGGCCGTGCAAGTTCTCAGCAACCTGGCCACTCTAAAGCTGCGGGTACAGGCCTCCCGCGCCGAGGCAATGAAGATCCGCGCCCAAATCGACACCCTGTTTACCGATGAAGTCGTCAGCGAAGAAGAAATCGCCAGCCTCAAAGAAGGCTTCAAGGTGCTAAAAACCTACGCCCAGGCAAACCTGCGCTATCGCGAGGCCCGCGCCCAGGCAGAGCAAGCAAGGACAGTGCTGGATCGGGCGCTGAAATCTGAAGGAGAGAAGAAGTAATGGAAAAAACGAAAAACGAAGAATGAAGAAGGAAAAACGAAACCTCTCCGTCCTTCCCTTTTCGTTCTTCGTTCTTCCCTCTTCGTTCTTCTCTCTTCGTTCTTTCCCCCTTCCCTCGCTCCAACACACACTCTCTCCTTCCTCTACCCCTCCCCAATCCCCAGCCCCTCCAAATGGCGGAACAGGCTGGCATCGAGGTAGTTGATCCGGGCGAGGGGAGCCAAGGCAGCGAGGACTTGCTGGCCGTAGCTGCGGTAGTTGACGCGGGTGTCGAGCAGGGCGACCACGCCTTGAGCTTCGCGGGCTGGGGCGATCGCCCGTTGCAGTTCGCTCAGGGCTTCGGGCAGCAAGTAGAGCCGAAACCAGTCCTGCCGCTGCTGCTTGTAATAGGCGACGCGGCCAGACACCAGCGGCTCCTCTAGCGAGGGAATGGGCAGCGTAGTGATGACCAGCAGACTGGGCGCGGGCAACACGGCCTGCTGCTCTCGCCAAAACTCCCAGCCACACACCAAGATGCCGCGCTCATCCAAACAGGTTTTTTCCACCTGCACGCGAGAGCCATACTCGGCCGCTAGTTGCGACCCAATCTGCGATCGCAGCGGCACATCGCCTACCAGCACGACCGTTAGCCCCTGTTGCGCCACGCTGGCCGCCAGCATCGCCCGCATTTCGCTCATCAGCGCGGGCTGAAACTGGGGCGTGTTGGGCAGGGGAAAGCGGTCGGGCAAGTAGAGATGAATTAGCTCATGCTGGCGATCGGGCGAAAACTTGAGACAGGTTACGTCTTCCAGCCCAATTCGCTGGCGATAGATCTCTGCGTCAGTTTCTTGATCTACCGCTCCGCCCACCAGGACGACGGGCTGCTGGCTCCACACTGGGCGCAGGAGGTCTGCTAGGTCTGCGGGCGCACAGGCGATCGCAAATTGACCCAGCCGACGGTTTACGTCTGCCCAAAGCATCTGCCCTGGCTGCTGATAATGTTGCCAAAACTGTCGCCACACATCGGGCAGGGCGGCTGTTTCTTCAGAAAGCTGCTGCGTCAGTTCAATCAGCACCTCTAGCTCGGTCGCATCCAGCAGATAGCACTCGTAGGGATTTGCCGGATGCTGAAACAACTGGCGGGTCAGCCGCACTCGCGCATCTCGAATTTGCTCCGTTTGGCTGGGGCAGGCCAGCATCAGCGCATCCCAGTCGGCAGGACGCAGCGTAATGGTCAACTCTTGCCGGGCCCAGCGTTCTAGGTCGTCTGCTCCGTCAAAAATGGTAGGCACGGCTGCGGGAAAGCGCCCCTCATTTTGGAGTCGATCGGTCAGCCAGGACTGGGGCGTGGTCAGCAGCAAGCCCTGAAACCCCTCTTGCGGGAGGCGATCGCCCGTGCGAATGGCCTTGGTTGCTGGAATCCACTGGCGCAAGCGGGGAATCTCCACCATTAGCAAGCGCTGCTGCACTGCCTCCGGAGCCACCAGCACGGTTGCCTCTGGCCACAGCAGCGCGGGCATCAAATAGCTCAGCCGATAGCGCCCGTGATAGCCCGACGGCGCACCCGCCTGCACCAGCGCACTGCGCCCCAGCCGCAACGCCCGCGCCACTAGCCGCGCCATCGTCAAATGATGGGGCCAGTAGGGTTCGCCTTGCGCCCGCAAAAACGCCCGTAGCTGTTGATGAACCTCGACCTCGATCACGCGCTGGTTTCACTCTCCGGTGGACTGTCCTTCATTGTGACATACTCGCTTGGTGGTGTTGGGGGGAGTGAGGGAAGGGAGAAGAATGAAGAACGAAGAACGAAGAATGAAGAACGAAGAGGTTTCGTTTTTCGTTTTTCGTTTTTTCCATCCCATCCCCTCTCCGGTAAAATAACGGGACTGCAGGATAAACCAGGCGGAGCGGGGGCTGTGAAGATTGGCATCATTGGGCTGGGGCTGATTGGCGGGTCGCTGGCGCTGGACTGGCGATCGCTCGGCCACACGATTTTGGGCATGAGCCGTCGGGCGGAAACCTGTGAGCGGGCGATCGCCCTGGGGGTGGTCGATTGCGCGAGTCCCGATCTGGCGCTGATGGCAGAGGCGGCGGTGGTGGTGCTGTGTACGCCGCTGGGAGCGATGGAGGCAACGGTGGAGTCGCTGCTGCCCCACTTGCAGCCCGATGCCATCTTGACCGATGTGGGATCGGTGAAGCAGCCGATTGTAGAGGCGATCGCCCCCCGCTGGCCCCACTTTGTCGGCGGACATCCGATGGCGGGCACGGCCGAGAGCGGGCTAGATGCTGCCCAGCGCCGCCTGTTTGTCGATCGCCCCTATGTCCTCACGCCCCTCGACAGCACCCCGCCCGCCGACTTGGAAACGGTCGCGGAATTGGTGCGATCGCTCCAAGCGCGGCTATATCAGTGCCCGCCTGCGGCCCACGATCGCGCCGTTGCCCTGATTTCTCATCTGCCTGTGATGGTCAGCGCTGGGCTGATTGCGACTTGCCTCGCAGAACCCGACGCGGCGGTGCTGCAATTGGCGCAACAGCTAGCCAGCTCTGGCTTTGCTGATACCAGTCGGGTGGGCGGCGGCAACCCCGAACTGGGCATGATGATGGCGCAATATAACCAGGCGGCGCTGCTGCACGGGCTGCATCAATATCGCGATCGCCTCGACCAACTCATTCACCACGTCGAAACCCAAAACTGGCCAGCCCTAGAAGCCCTCCTCCAGCAAACGCAGCAGGCCCGCCCCCAGTTTCTCCGCTAGCCCTGCCTGCGATATCACCATCAAGATTGCAAAAAGGCGATCGCCGCGTCACACCAGTCCAGCCAACCCTGCTCGTAGTGCAGCCCGTTCAGCAGGGTGAGATAGACGTATTTTGACGAGTCTGGGAGGGTGTCGGGCTGCTGAAAATAACTCTGCTGAATTTCCTGGTAAATGGCGAGGCGCTGCTGGTGCTGCTGGCGATGGGTTTCTAGCTTGCGAATCATGACTTTGGGTGGCACGAGATGACCCGCGTAGAGTTTCACCAGCAGGTCGTCTTTGATCGGCATGGGGTCGTCGGGTTCGGCAATCCAGTCGCGCAATGCCTGTCGCCCTGCCTCGGTGACGGAGTAAATCCGCTTGTCGGGGCGGTTGTCTTGCTGCACGGTTTGCGCTTGCAGCCAGCCCTTTTCTTCTAGCCGCCCCAGTTCCCGATAAATCTGCTGAAAGCTGGCTGCCCAGAAGAAGCCGACAGAACTTTCTACCGATTGATCAAACCGTTTTGCCAGGTCATAGCCGCTGCATGGCTTGTGGAGCAGGGCCGCAAGGATTGCATGGGCGATCGCCATCAGAGTGCTTCAACCAAATTCTTGACATATTCAACAATGCGAATATACCATGCTGTTTATACTCAATAAATTGAGTAATCTACTTTTTGAGCCTTTTGAATTTTTGGAGCCTGGTCATGAATCCGCTACCTTCCCCGCCCGATTCGGTTCAAAATTCTGCTCAGCCTGCCCAAACTTTGGTGAAGCCTGGCCGCTACACTGCCCAGATCGACACTGAATTTGTCGTGTTTCTGATTGGGATGCGAGTGAATCAGCCGTGGGCGTTTGGCAAATGGCTACCCGTTGCCCAGGCGATGGGACCGATGATCAAAACGCTGAAAGAACATCCCGAAAAGGGGCTTTTGGGTGTAGAAAGCTTCTTTCGGCTGTTTCCATTGAGTGTGATGATGATGTCCTATTGGCGATCGTTTGAAGACCTAGAACAGTTTGCCCGCAGCCCCTCCGAGCTACACCTCCCGGCCTGGCAGTCGTTTAACAAAGCCGTCGGCAGTGATGGCAGCGTCGGCATCTGGCACGAAACCTATTTGATCCAGCCGGGGCAGTATGAATCGATTTACGTCAATATGCCTGTCTTTGGGCTGGGGGCGGCGACCGAGCATGTGCCCGTGGGTCGGCGGGGCGAGCAGGCGCGGGAGCGGGTCAGGCCAGCCAGATAATGGGATGATGAAAGGATGGGCTGAGGTAAAACCGCAATCCCTCTCCCGCTCCTCATTGCCTCATCTCTTCTGTCAAATCT
>JBDNCP010000129.1:0-13960 GCA_046719575.1 Cyanobacteriota bacterium | reverse complement strand
CATTTTAGGAATTGGGGGGGTGTTGGGGAGGTCGAGAGGGAGGGGGAGAGTCATGGAGTGTTGGAGTGAGGAAAGAGTGAAGAACGAAGAGCGAAGAAGGAAGAGGTTTCGTTTTTCGTTTTTCGTTTTTCGTTTTTCGTTTTTCGTTCTTTCCGTCTCTCGCCTCATCACTCGACTGCCATCTCCCGGCGATGCTCAATCCAGCGCTGGTGGACACGGGGCAGCTCTTGCTCCCAAAAGGCGTGGTAGTCGTGCATTTCGCGGAGGCGCTGTTGGGATTCAGGGGGCTGGGTTTTAAGTAGGTCGAGGCCGCGTTCGGAGAGTTTGCGGAAGGCGGTGATACGGGCAAGCTGCTGTTCGTGGAGTTGCGACCAGGCGTGGGGCTTGATCCGAAAGAAATCGCGGCGATCGCCCGGTAGCGGCAGCCGCTCAATCAGCCCAAGCTGAATCAGCAGGCGCGTCATGGAGCTAATGGAACCCTTGCTGGCCTGTAGCACCTCCGCCAGTTCGCCGCTAGACTGGTGCGGCGGCTGAGAAATCAGCAGCCAGCCAAAGATGCGCCCGGCCATGCGGGGCAACCCAATTAGCTCAAACATCAGCCCAACTTCTTCGACAAAATGCGTATGCTCGAACGGCTGCTCTCGATTCAACGGCTCCCACCTCAAGCTAGATCTTAACGATACTTAACACGGATTGTCCTTAGTTTGGAATGTTCAGTAATCACTGAACCTTTTAAACATAGCAAAGAAAAATGTTGCTCTCAATGACTTCACTTTAGCTCGAAGCGATTCCCGATGCCTCCCCCGGATAACCTCACCTGGCTGGATGAACTCGTCCTGGGGCAAAATCAGCCCAGCCTGCGCCAAATCAGGATCGAGCCGTCGGCGCTGCCGCTTGCCAGGATGGATTGCGCTTCCAGAAAATCGACAGCGGTTACGGCGGCTTCGTGCCCGTCTAGGAGGGCGAGGAGTTGTTCGGTTGCCACATTCCACAGGCGCACTGTGCGATCGCCGCTGCCGCTGGCTACCGTGGCCCGGCTGTGCCCCGTCGAGACGCTGGTGATGGCTGCTTCGTGACCTGCCAAGATTACCGAGAGGCGATCGCCCACCTGATCCCAAATTCGCAAATGGTGATCCTGGCAGCCCAGCACCAGCCGCGAATCATCGGCTGTGAATGCCATCGATGAAATGCCGCCGCAGTGCCAATCCAACGTCCGCATCGGACGATTTAAACTCAGGTTCCAAAGCACCAGAGAACCGTCGCCGCTGGCGATCGCCAGGGTGCGTCCGTCGGGGCTAATTTTGAGAGCAGAAATGGACGTTTTCTGCCAGTTCAATCCCTTAACCAACTTGCCCGATCGCAGATCCCAAAATGTGATGCTGCCGTTTTCGCTGGCGACAATCAAAATAGGCTGATGTGGATGAAATGCGAGAGCGGCGATCGCCGATAATTGCGGCGCGAGCTTCTTTAGAAAAGTACCTGTTTTCAGATCCCAAATCTTTAGTTCGGGGGTATCGCTGACGCTAGCCAGCATTTCGCCATTTGTGCTGAGGGCAATTGTGGCGATCGCCGATGATCCCGTTTCTAATGTGCAGAGCAATGTGCCTTTTAGCGGATTCCAAAGTTTAATTGATCCGTCTTTGCTAGCGCTGATCAGGCTCTTTCCATTCGCAGAAAACAGCAGACCCGTCACTTCGTCATGATGCGGCTCCAGAGGGTGAATGCATTGCCAGATTTCACTTTGGGCGTTTTGGGGCGTTAGAATTGTGGCAGCAGGTTCGTCCTCTGGCTGAATGTTCTGACTTTGCTGAGATGGGGAGCTGTGGCGAGTCAGTCCCAGTTCTTTCGCCCTTCTCAAGTCGGATTCGGCTCCCAGTTCCAGCCCCATCAAAGAATAGACAAAGCCCCGATGCCGATAAGCTTCTGCATAGTTTGGATTGAGTTTAATGGCGCTACTAAAATGGGCGATCGCCTCTTCATACTTGCCCGCTTTGGTGAGGTCAGCGCCCGTTTGATAGAAAGCTTCTGCGGCCGATGCGCCAGAGGTGTAGATTTTGGTTCGTGCTGATGAAGCTTCTGATGGCGAATGATTGGTTGGGCTGGCTGAGTTTGGGCGATCGCCAGAGTGTGAATCTGGCTCGGTTTGAGAAGCGGGATTTTCAGCTAGAAATGCTTTGATTTTTTGATAAGCATCGTTGATTTTTTTGAGTTCTTCTTCAGCCTGTTTCTTTTGCTCAGGATCAGAAAATTGGTCTGGATGCCAGCATTTTGCCAGTGTGCGATAGGCGGCTTTTACCTCTGCGATTGACGCGCCAATTTTTAGATTAAGACGTTCGTAATCAGAGTGAATATCGGCCATATCGAGGCTAAAGTGAGCAAAATTATGAGTGTGCCTGTGAATCAGGCGATGTCGTCTAGTATTCACAGAATTGCGGGCGAGTCCATCAGCCAGCGAGACTAAACCGCCGCCGCTGCAAAAATCTGTCCTGATGCGGCGGGAATTTTCGAGTGACCCTGCTACAGTCGTCAAAGCTGTCTTCTTACCGAACGTCGCCGCTCATGAATGCCGTTGATCTTGCCTTTACTCCCGCGCTGGAACAAGCCCGCCTGATTCGCAGCCGCGAAATTTCTCCGCTGGAGCTGACGGAGCTGTATCTGGAGCGGATCGAGCGGCTGAATCCTTTGCTGGGCAGCTATTTCACTGTGATGGCGGAGACGGCGATCGCCACTGCAAAAGCCCAGACCGAGCAGCTTTCTCAAAAGCTTTCTCAGACAAACCCCAGCGAACTGCCGCCTTTTTTTGGCGTGCCTATTTCTATTAAAGACCTGACACCCGTAGCAGGCGAATGCTGTAGCTATGGTTTGAGTGTAGCCAAAAATCGCGTGGCAAAAGAAGACGCAGGCATTGTGACGCGGCTGCGGCAGGCGGGTTTCGTCTTGCTGGGCAAAACGGCAACCTCGGAGATCGGCTCTACGCCTTTTACAGAGCCGCGTGGCTTTCCGCCCGCCCGCAACCCCTGGAACCCGGACTACACACCCGGCGGCTCCAGCGGTGGCGCGGCGGCCTCGGTGGCGGCGGGCATGGCGGCGATCGCCCACGGCACGGACGGCGGCGGCTCGATTCGCGGGCCGGCGTTTTGCTGCGGGCTGGTGGGGCTAAAGCCGTCGCGGGGTCGGGTGTCGCTGGCTCCAGTGGGCGATCGCCTGAATGGCCTCTCTACCGACGGCCCGATCGCCCGCACGGTGGCCGATGCAGCGGCCCTGCTGGACGTGATGGCGGGCTACACCGTGGGCGATCCCTACTGGCTGCCCGACCCAGAACCCAGCTTTCTGGCGGCCGCAGGGCGATCGCCCGGTCGTCTGCGAATTGGCTATACCACCGACTTTTCGCCTGTCGGCTCCGCCGATGCGGCCTGCACTCAAGCCGTGATGGACACGGTGAAACGGCTGGAGGCGCTGGGGCACACCGTTGAACCCGTGCAGATTAACCTGAATCAACTGGTGGAGCCGCTGATCGCCGTGTGGCAGACGGGTGTGGATGTGGGCGTGCCGTGGTTTGTGATGGGCAAGCTAAATCGCTGGCTCTATTGGCGATCGCGCAGGCGCAGCGCCGGACAATACTTGACGGCAGTCAACCAGATGCAGGTTGCGGCCCGCCAAATTGTAGCGACGCTGCTCCCCTATGATGCTGCCCTGTTTCCCGTCTTCCTTCATCCCACAATTCGCATTGGGGAATGGGCCAGCCTGCCCGCCCACAAGATGTTTCAACACATCGTCCACTGGGTCGCGCCTAGCCCAATTTTGAACGCCACTGGGCAACCAGGCATTGCCATTCCGACAGGCTTTACAGAAAACGGATTGCCGATCGGCGTTCAGCTTGTGGGGCGGCCCGCCGACGAAGTAACGCTGATTTCTCTGGCGGCGCAGCTAGAGCAAGACCAGCCGTGGATTCAGCACCGGCCGGCGATCGCCCTTGACTAGACCAAACTCCATTAGGGCTTACGCAGTTGGACAATTTCTCGCGGGTGCAGTCCGCGAGAAATTGTCCGACATCCAAAAAATTCATCGCAGGTGCGTAAGTCCTGCCCATACTAGCCTGCCCATACTAGAAAACCCTTTTGCAAAAGCAGCTTGCAAAAAGGCTCCTATGGTGAAATCTAAAGATTTCGTATTAGACTTCATAACCGGCGATTAATTTAGAACCGATCTAGAATCGATCGGTTTCTCGCGGTGTGCCGCCCAGACCCGATTGGTCGAGGAATAGGTTTTGGGCGGAGTCGTTTTGATAGACGCAGGTGACGCGCACGTTCTCGGCTCCTTTCTGGATGTCACCCGTAAAGCCGAAGGTATTTAGGCGGCGACGGCACTCGTTCACTTCCTGTGCATTCACCACGTTCGCCTTTTCTAGAATTGACCAGTTGCTACTCCGCAATACGCAGCCAGGCTGCATCACCGGACGCGAGACATAGACGCTAAACGGATTGAGCGTCAGAAACGCCCGCATATCCATCGTGATGGCGCTAGCTCCATACTGCACGCAGATGTCGGCGTTGGGGGCGCTGCGGTCGATGACTTCTCGCGAGGCGACATTCTCGGTGCCAAAGTTTGCTGTGGAGCTAAAGGCAATGCCCAGTCCAATGCCCAGAATCAGGACGGCCGCCATCAGCATGGCAGTGCCGTAGTTAATCGCTGAGCCGAGGGGCGATCGCTTGGGTTCGTCATCCATATAGCGGGAAGCAGGGGGACGCTGGGGTGCCTTGGGTCTACGTGCCATAGGGAAATGTTGGGAAAAGCACAAGGACTAAAGAAGCCAGGACTGGCAGTTTGCCAAATCCTTTCATCCAGTGTAGTGCCTCGGTTGAGAAATCGACATGGGCGGAGCTAGAGGTTCGAGGGCCGGATTTGGCAGGAGAACAGGCAAGGCGGTTTACGAATTGCAACAAAACCGGGCATCATATAAGTAGAGGTAATACCTGACTGTCAAGGCTTCGGAATGATTTAACGCTGTTTCTTGTTTGCCGCTCTTTAAGCACTGCACTCTGCCATGCCCCGTCGCCGCCCAGCGTTTCAGGCAATTTTGCTCGTCGATGGCTACAACGTGATTGGAGCCTGGGACGTGCTGCGACAACTGCGCGATCGCCACGGGTTAGAAGAAGCGCGGCGCGGCCTAGTGGAGTCGCTGGTGGGCTACAGTTCCTTTCAGGGCTACAACACGCAGGTCGTGTTCGACGCGCAATATCAGGACACACCGGGCAGCCGCGAAACGATTACCGAAAATCTCTGCATTTGCTATACCGATTTTCAGCAAACGGCAGATACCTTTATCGAGCTAACTTGTTCGCGCTTTCGCAATGACCTCCGCAAGTTTGAGCAGCGGCTGATCGTGGCCACCTCCGACCGGGCGCAGCAGCAGACAGTAATCGGCTACGGTGCGGAGCTAATGTCGGCGCAGCGACTGCTGTCAGAAGTGGAGGCGGCAGAGCAGCGGGTGCGGCGGCGGCAGTTCACCAAGGGGCGATCGCCCGGACGATTCCTTGCCAACTCCATCGATCCGCAGGCGCGTGAAAAGCTCTCTCGGCTCCGATTTGGCGAAATGGAGCCGTAGCAAACCGGGTGCTTTTCTGAAACCCGACAGGAAATTTCTTGCAGAAAATCTCGAAAAAACTGCGGCGCTCTCTTGCCAAGAGGCCGTTTCGATCTGTTAATATGAGATTCGCGTTCCTCAGTAGCTCAGTGGTAGAGCGGTCGGCTGTTAACCGATTGGTCGCTGGTTCGAATCCAGCCTGGGGAGTTTTAAGAATTTTTACGTCATGATTTCTTCGTTGCCAGTTGATGCATCGAGTCAGGGCTGGCGATCGCGCTGGGGTTTAGACCCTGCTTTTACATTTCTGAATCACGGCTCCTTTGGCGCGTGTCCACTGGCGGTGCAGCAGCGCCAGCAGGAGTTGCGGCGGCAGCTAGAAGCGCAGCCCGTGCAGTTTTTTGGGCGATCGCTCGAACCCTTGCTAGACGAGTCGCGGGCGGTGCTGGCGGCGTTTGTCGGCGCGAATCCGGCGGATCTGGCCTTTGTGTCCAACGCGACAACGGGTGTGAATACTGTGCTGCGATCGCTCTCGTTTCGCCCCGGCGACGAACTGCTGACCACCGACCACGAATACAACGCCTCCCGCAACGCGCTGGATTTTGTCGCCCAGCAGAGCGGCGCAAGGGTGGTAGTAGCGGAGATTCCCTTTCCGCTGACCAGTCCAGATCAGGTGGTGCAAAGTGTGCTGAGTCGCGTCACCGACCGGACGCGGCTCTTACTCATCGACCATGTGACTAGCCAGACGGCGCTGGTGCTGCCGATTTCGCCGCTGATTCAGGCATTAGCCGATCAGGGCATCGACACGCTGATCGACGGGGCCCACGCTCCAGGCATGATTCCGCTGCATCTGGACGAACTGGGCGCGGCCTATTACACGGGCAACTGCCACAAGTGGCTGTGTGCGCCCAAGGGGGCGGCGTTTCTCTACGTGCGCGAAGATCGGCGCGATCGCATTCGTCCATTGACCATCAGCCACGGAGCCAACTCGCCCCGGCGCGATCGCGCTTTTTTTCATCTGGAATTTGACTGGACGGGCACGGGCGACCCCACGCCGTTTCTCTGCGTGGGCGCAGCGATTCAGCATCTCGCCGCGCTGCTTCCGGGCGGCTGGGCAGACGTGATGGCGCAAAACCGGGCGCTGGCGCTGTGGGCGCGGCAAATGCTGAGTCGGCGGCTGGGGCTGGCGCTGCCCTGCCCCGATGAGATGATCGGCTCGATGGCGACGCTGCCGCTGCCAGCGGGCGATGCCGATGCGCTCTATCAAGCCCTGGCGGAAGAATTTTCTATCGAGATTCCCATCATTCCCTGGCGCGGCCGGTTCAATCGGCTGATTCGCCTGTCGGCGCAGCTTTACAACACGCCCGCAGACTATGATCGGTTGGCAGATGTCCTTGCGCTGTTGCTTGCCCCATCCCAGTGACCGATCGCGTTTCCCCAAGTTCGACCCATTCGACTGCCAAACTTTTCCCTGACGGGCGATCGCGCCTCTGGCTGCTGGCGTGGACGCTGCTGGGGCTAGGGCTGCGGTTTGCCCACCTTACGGACAAAGCCCCCTGGACCGATGAATTTTCTACGATGGTCTTTAGCCTGGGCAACAGCTTTCGCACAGTGCCGCTAGATCGCGTGATTTCCCTGGCGGAACTGATGCAGCCGCTGGTGCCCAACCCCGGCGCGGGCGCAGGCGATGTGGTGCAAAACCTGCTGAGCGAGAGCAACCATCCGCCGCTATATTTCGTGCTGACGCAGGTCTGGCTGCGGTTATTTTCGCCCGATGGGGGCTATGTGTCCTTGTGGGGCGTGCGATCGCTCTCGGCTCTGTTTGGCACGCTGACGATTCCCGCCGCCTTTGGGCTGGGCTGGCTGGCGTTTCGCAATCGCCGTGCCGCACACCTAGCGGCTCTGCTGATGGCGGTGTCGCCCTTTGGCGTGTATCTGGCACAGGAGGCGCGGCACTACACGCTGCCCGTGCTGTGGATTGCGGCATCGCTGGCTTGCCTGTTGACCACTGTTCGGGCCCTGTGGAGCGGAAACGTGCCGCCGCTCTGGCTCTGCGGCGGGTGGATTTTGGTGAACGGGCTGGGTCTGGCGACGCATTATTTTGTGGCGATCGCCCTTGCCGCCGAAGCCATGACGCTGACCGGGCTGGCGCTCTACCAACTCCGCCAGGGCAAATTTCGCCTGAGCGCGGGCTGGCGGCGGGTGCTGGCGGTGGGGCTGGGCACGCTGCTCAGCGGTTTGGTCTGGCTTCCGGCGATTCAAGGCACGCAAGAATCGGAGCTAACCCGCTGGATTGTGCGGCGCGATCGCGCTGGGCTGGCGTGGCTAGCGCCCATTGCCCAATTGCTCAGCGGGCTGGTCAGTATGCTGTATCTGCTGCCCGTCCAGGCAAAGTCGCAGGTTATTGCCTATGCCTCGGTGCTGGCGCTGGTGGGGCTGGCGCTGTGGACGGCTGCGAAGCTGACCGCTGGGCTGCGGCTCCAGGCTCAGAATACGCCCGCCTCTGTGGTAGCGCTGGGCGGCGTGATCCTGAGTGCGATCGCCCTGTTTCTGCTGATTACTTATGGCTTTCAGCGTGACTTGACGGTGGCGTTTCGCTATCAGTTTGTGGTCTATCCGGCGGTCATCGTGCTGATGGCGGGGGCGCTGGCCGCGCTGGGGCAGCGGCGAACGATGTCTCTGATCGGGCTGCTGGGGCTGTTGGGCAGCCTCACGGTCTTGGCAAACCTGGGCTTTCAGAAAACGCACCGACCTGACCTGCTGGCGCAGCGAATTTGGGAGAATACCAACTTTCCTGCACTGGTGGCGATCGCCCACCGCACCCACGGGCAAACGGGCCGCCTGATGGGCGTTGCCTGGGCCTGGCGATCGCAGTTTCCTGATGCCCCCGAACCCCGTTTCCTGCTGGCGCATCAGGAGTCACCCACAGCGGCGATCGCCCCCCTAATCCTCAGCGCTATCGCCACCCAGCCCCGTCCGCTCGACCTATGGCTGCTAAATATCGAAACTGCCCAGCGTCCCGCCCTGCTGCGAGAGCTAGCGCAGCAAAACTGCACCGTCCTCGACGACGGCACTGAGGACGGCTATCGGCTGCACCACCTCCGCTGCCAGGGCTGAATCTTTAGGGCTAAATCTTTGTAGAAAGGCGCTGCACCAGTTGCGGCGCAGACAACACACCCTCAATCCGATCCACCGGCCGCCCCTGCTTAAACAGCACCAGCGTCGGCAGCGCGTAAACTTGATACTTTGAAGCCAGGTCTGGATACGTCTCAGTGTTGATCTTCACGACCCGCAGTTTGGGCTTCATCTGAGCGTTCACGTCTTCCAAAATCTTGCCCATCATCTGGCAGGGACCACACCATGTCGCGTAAAAATCCACCAGCACAGGCACATCCGACTGGTCAATCATTTCCTGAAAACTGCCAAAGGCTTTCTTGACAGCCATTATCGAATCCTCCGTAGTTTGAGAAGGGGTCAGGAATCAAGGGCTGGAGCCAAAACTTAGCTTGATCTCCATCCTAATCAGGATTTTTTGCGGCTGGGGGCGGTTTTCTGGTCAGGTTCTGCGGGTTTTCCTGACCATGCCGAACCTCTGCGCCCTCCCATTGGGATCTGCGCCCTCCCATTGGGATAAGATGAACTCTGGATTTTTTGGGAACGGCTATGACAACACAACGGTTAGCAGGACAGGTCGCCATTGTGACAGGCGCATCGCGGGGCATCGGGCGGGCGATCGCCCTGGCGCTGGCCGCAGAGGGCGCAAAGGTGGCGGTGAACTACGCCAGTTCCAGCGGGGCGGCGGATGCAGTGGTGGCGGAGATTGCGGGCGCGGGCGGCGAGGCAATCGCCCTGCAAGCCGATGTGTCGAAGGCAGATCAGGTCGATGCACTGTTTGCTGCCGTGATGGAAAAGTGGGGGCGCGTCGATGTGCTGGTGAACAATGCAGGCATTACCCGCGACACGCTGCTGCTGCGGATGAAGCCGGAAGACTGGCAAGCCGTGATTGACCTAAACCTGACGGGTGTGTTTCTCTGCACCCGCGCCGCCAGCAAGATCATGCTGAAGCAAAAATCTGGGCGAATTGTCAACATTAGTTCAGTCGTGGGGCTGATGGGCAACCCCGGCCAGTCAAACTACAGCGCCGCCAAAGCGGGCGTGATTGGCTTTACCAAGAGCGTCGCCAAGGAACTCGCCCCGCGTGGGATTACGGTGAATGCGATCGCCCCCGGCTTCATCGCCACCGACATGACCCACGGACTCGACAGCGACGGCATCCTAAAAATGATTCCCCTGGGGCGCTATGGTCAGGCTGAAGAGGTGGCTGGCGCGACCCGCTTTCTCGCTGCTGACCCCGCCGCCGCCTACATCACCGGGCAGGTGCTGAACGTGGATGGCGGCATGGTGATGGATTAGGGTTTGGGGGTTAGGGGGTTAATGTAAAAAGCAAAAAGCCTCTGAGGGAATGGGCCGAAGCTCTTTCATCTCAGAGGCTTTTAGTAATTTAGCTAAGTCGCTTGCGTGAATCGCGGGGCGGCGGTGCTACCCAACGGTTCACACTTTCAGAAAAGCATTCATGCAAGAGCGCTAGTCAATGAGGAGGCGTAGCAAGAGCAGGGCGATCGCCCTCCTGGACTTGCCCGCTTAGGCAGACGCGGTTTCTGCCACTGGATACACGCTCACCTTCTTACGGCTCTTGCCCTTGCGCTCGAAGGTCACCACGCCATCGATCAGCGCAAACAGCGTGTCGTCGCTGCCAATGCCAACGTTAAAGCCGGGATGAACTTTCGTACCGCGCTGACGCACCAGAATGCTGCCTGCGGTCACGGTCTGTCCACCATAGCGCTTTACGCCGAGGCGCTGGGCATTCGAGTCGCGCCCGTTGCGGGTACTGCCTGTTCCTTTTTTGTGTGCCATGATTCCTGCCCTTTTCTAAATCAACAAACTCACGTCTCAAAACTGGAGGAGAGTCTCCAGGCCGCTCTCTATACGTCTGCTACTCTCTATACATCTGCTATACGTCTGCCATGCGTCTGCTATGCGCCTTTTATGCGTCTGCGTCGTCCGCCGCAGATGCTGGGGCAGAGTCTACAAGCTCAGTTGCCTGAACAACTTCAGGCTGTTGCTCGACAGACTTCTTCTCAGCAGCCGGAGCCGCACCGCCCAAGTTAATTGCGTCGATCATCAGGCGAGTCAAATCCTGGCGGTGGCCCTGCTTTTTGCGGGTTTTCTTCTTGGGGCGCATCTTGTAGACGATGATCTTGCGGGCCCGCAGGTGGCGCATTACGGTTGCTTCGACGGTTGCTCCAGCCACCAGCGGCTGCCCCACCAAAATTTCGCCATCATTTTCCACAAACAGCACCCGATCCAGGGTGACTTTCTCGTTCTCGCCCACATCCAGGCGGTTTACGTCGTAGAACCGGCCCGGCTCTACCCGCAGTTGGGTTCCACTCGTTTCGACAATTGCGTAGGTCATTTTCGTTAAAGCGATCGCCGTACAGGCCGCGCCAGAGAAAGCCGCTAATCAGCAATGTCCCGTCGCTGTTTGGAACCTGATCCGAGCGCATAAACAACAGTTAACTATTCTCGCTAAGAATCTGCCAAAGTGTCAAGTTCGCTTGCATTTCGGCAGGGGATCTATAGTAATTGAGTAATGCTGTGCGACGAATCGCGTCTGAGCGTGACAGCGCTATGAATGCTGGCAATTTCATCTATCGCGGCTTAAAAATCGCCTTGATTCAACTTATAAAACTGCATTTGGTTAAAAGGCATCTGGGCTGGGCGGCGGGGTCTGCGCTAGTCGTGCCGCTGTGGTCGATGCCGATTTTGCCTGTGGAGGCACATGACATTGGGGCGATCGCCCTACCGCCTCTAGTGCCGCTCCTGTCTACGGTCAGCCTGCCGCCCGCGTCGGCCGATCCTTTGCCAGATTCCCCGCAGTATTTACCGAATTTTCCCTCTTTCAATAGTCAACGGCTCGATCACCAGATCCGGCTCTATTCGCACTATGTCATGACCGAGGGCACACCCGACGTGCTGATTATCGGCAGTTCGCGGGCGTTGCAGGGCATCGATCCGGCGGTGTTGCGGCAGGCGCTTGCAGAACGGGGGCGACCTAACCTGCGGATTTACAATTTCAGCATCAACGGCGCGACGGCTCGCGTCATGGATCTGGTCGTTCGACAAGTGCTGCCGCCCGATCGCTTGCCCCGGCTGATTATCTGGGCGGACGGGCTGCGAGCGTTTAACAGCGCCAAGGCAGATGTCACGTTCAACGGCATTGCGTCTTCAGCGGGCTATCGCCAGTTGGCGGCGAGGGTGCGGACGATTCCGCCGGAACCTATACCTGTGTCGCAGGCGATCGCCGAGCAGCCGCCCGAAATTTGCTTAGAGATTCCGCCAATTCCGGTGCTGGCAAAGCCCCCGGCCGCTCCAGTTGCGCCAGCCCAATCGACTGTCTCAGCCCAAACAGCCGCCCCACCAGCCGCTCAAACAGCAGAGCAGGCTCCAGCCCAGACTTCGGCACAAACTCCAGGCAGCAACCCCAAAGAAGAGAAAGCCCAAATCCCATCTCCTGCGACTACTTCATCGGCTGAGTGGGCTTGGGAAAATCCCGACGCAGCCCATTTTTTCCTAGATTTTCAATCCACACTGGGGCAGGTGGAGTTGGCTCCCCAGTCAACCAATCCGCAGCGGGCGTTTCCTGGCGATGCGCTGCTGGCGGAGTCGCCCGTGTGTCTCTCATTCCTTGATCCCACGCTGCCTGCGCCGAGCCAAGTCAACTCGGTGGTGGTGCTGCCTGAGGTACCGACCAATTCAGGTCTGCGGGCAGACGGATTTGAGGCGATCGCCACTCAGTTCAACCCCGCCACTTACTACCGCCAGTTTCCCCGCGTGGCGGGTCAATACGACAGCAACTACACGCCGTTTCAGCTCACTGGCTCCCAGACCCAGGCAACGGTAGCGCTGGCCAGCTATGTGCGCGATCGCCAGATTCCCCTCGTCTTTGTCAGCCTGCCGCTGACGCAAGACTATCTCGACCCGCTGCGCCGCCGCCGCGAACAGCAGTTTCGCCAGCACATGCAGCAGATCGCCACCCAGCAGCGGTTTCTGTTCCGCGACCTGAGCCTGCTCTGGCCCACGCGCAATCAATACTTTGCCGACCCCAGCCACTTGAATCAAGACGGAGCCGCCGCCGTTGCCCGCCACCTAGCCCAAGATCCGAATATTCCCTGGCCCTCGCCCCGTCCGTGATCTGAGGATTGCGTCTGGCTCTCCGCAGTTTGCCTGACTTACGCAGTCTGGCTGTGTGAAGCAACGTCCCGCAGGGCGATCGCCTTCTGTAAATTTCGGGTGGAGGAGGGCGATCGCCCCTGTTGCCATCTCCGAGAAAGCGGGCACACTAGACTTAGAGATTTGCTATGCCCAATTGCGAAATTTGTAATCCTACTGGTTTATAACAATACAACCTCAAGAAATCTAGAACCTGAATCCAGCAAAACCTTGCGGTTTCCGAACCTCAGACCCAACTAATTTGAGTATATTGTTGCGTACATTGCATCTTTTTAGATGTGCATCTCTAAAGATAGCCCTCACAATTCTGCAATACACGCCATGACCCAACATCAAACTCTCGTATCCAGTGTTAAACCGAGTGTTAAACCGAGTGTCAAACAGGCAGTCGCCGTGTATCTGGCAGAGTTTGCCTACTTGGACACAACCGAACTAGCGGATGAACTGCTAATTCAGTCTGAGTCTGCTGAGCGAGCAAGACGGTTTGCCCAGGAATACGCAGCACATTGGGGAATTGAGCTGTTTTCGATTACCCCAGCAACCAAGCAGCAAGTCCGCCTGTATAGACTGTTGGGCAGATCGGTTTTGCTGAATGCAGCCTGAAGATGCCTTATCCATCCAGACTATATCTAACGCAGTCCTATCTGAACGAAACTGCTGGAGAACCTGCAACCGCTGGAGGGGAAAGCCCAAAGTCGCAAATCCAAAATCGAGAATTGATTTAAGGGAGCGATCGCACAGTAGGAATCGCAATAAAAGTGCGGCCGATGTTATTGGAGAAATCTCATCTGCCGCACTCAGTATCTGCATTGACCCAGTTGACTGACCCATCTTTTTACCTAGGCTAGGTTGAACAACGTCAAACCCAGTACCAACTTAAATTCGGTTGGGCTACGCTGACGCTAACCCGACCCAGGAGCGCGGTTCAAGATTGCAAGAGCTTTGTCCGTTAATCAGTGCATTTAATCAGTGCATTTAATCAGTGCATTGACACAGACAATTGGTTAGAGTGGTCAGAGCGTCTTGACGAACCTTGGCTATTCAATCCCTTGTCGATTGAATAGCCAACATAGCCAACACAAAAGAGTC
>JBDNCP010000128.1:0-14126 GCA_046719575.1 Cyanobacteriota bacterium | reverse complement strand
TCCATCCATCCATCTAACTCCCTATGCCCCTCTCCCCGACCGAACTCGAGCGCTACCGCCGCCAAATGCAACTCCCTGGCTTTGGTCAGGAGTCGCAGGAACGGCTGAAAGCTACCACCGCCCTAGTAACGGGAGTCGGCGGACTGGGCGGCACTGCGGCACTGTACTTGGCGGCAGCGGGGGTGGGGCGGCTGATCCTGGTGCGAGGGGGCAACCTCCAGCGGGACGACATGAACCGTCAGATTCTCATGACCGACGATTGGGTCGGCCAGCCCAGGGTCTTCAAGGCCCAGCAGACGCTAGCAGCGTTTAACCCGGATATTCGCATTGACGCAGTATGCGACTATGTCACTGCCGAGAATATCGATGCTCTGGTGCAGCAGGCAGATCTGGCTCTGGATTGCGCCTTTGATTTCAAGGAGCGCGACCTGCTCAACGCCGCCTGCGTGCGCTGGGGCAAGCCTATGGTGGAAGCGGCTATGAACGCGATGGAGGCCTACCTGATCACGGTGATTCCGGGCGAAACGCCCTGTCTGTCGTGTCTGTTTCCTGAAAAGCCAGAGTGGGATCGCTGGGGCTTTGGGGTGCTGGGGGCGGTGTCGGGTACGCTGGCCAGCTTGACGGCTCTAGAGGCTATCAAGCTGGTCACTGGGCTGGGTGAGCCGCTGTTGGGGCAACTCCTCACGATGGATTTGGCCCGAGCGGAGTTCGCCAAGCGCCGCGCTTATCACGACCCGAATTGTGCGGTATGCAGAGGGGTAAAGGCGAAGGGCGATCGCGCTGTTTCCTCAGCCGTAGCAAGGAGATAACCAATGCCTTTTCCCAATGACCCATCTTAAATCTGCATAGCCACTGATAAGCACTGACACCTACTTCAATCCCATTCACCTATCTACTGCCCATCTACTTGTTCACCCATCTACTTATCCATCCCCTGTCATGACTATCACCCTCACTGAACTCGCCGAACTGCGCCTGCGGACCTTCCTGCGCGGCACCCCCGATTACACCCCCGATCGCGGCATTCGCCTGGCTGTCAAAAACGGCGGCTGCAACGGCTACGAGTACGACATCAAAATTGCTAACGCTCCCAAGCCCGATGACGAAATTGTCGAAGCGGGCAGTCTCAAGGTGTTTATTGACCCCCAAAGTGCCCCCCTGCTGGAAGGCATTGTGGTGGACTACGTCGACAGCCTGCTGGAAAGCGGCTTTAAGTTTACTAATCCCAATGCTACGGATACCTGCGGCTGCGGCAAGTCGTTTCAAACGGCGGGTGATTGCAGCCCAGCAGGCGTGCCGTGTAGTTAAGAGAAAAAGGAGGGAGGGAAGAGGAAAGAACGAAGAGGGAAAAGAGGTCTAAGAGGGTGTTTGAAAAGAGTAAGGATGGTTAAAACCATCACTACGACCCTCAGGGAACCTCAAAAAATTAGGGGGGTTTTTCAGTGTTTCCGCGCTCGTAGTGGCGACTTTAGTCGCTGAACTCACTTAAAGTAGGCCTTTCAAACATCCTCTAAGCCCTGGCTCCTGATGTATCTCTGAAAATCCATGATCTTTTGTCAGATACGCTAGCTGAAAGCCTAATGGGATAAGCCATTTGCTGCCAGTCTGTGAGCGAATGACCCGCAGTTCTATGCCAACGTGTGTTCAGGGCTTTCGAGATTTGTGTCAGGCAGTTAGGTCTAAATTTCAACCTTTTACCCCTTACCTTTCATCCTCGACCTATAACTTGTTACCTCATGAAGGAGTCCCACTATGGCTACCACCTACCAAGTTCGATTGATTAACAAGAAGCGGAATTTGGATGTCACTATTCCAGTGCATGAAGACACCTACATCATTGATGCAGCGGAAGAAAACGGTATTGATTTGCCCTTCTCTTGCCGGTCGGGGGCTTGCTCTAGCTGTGTTGGCAAGTTAGTAGAAGGCGAGGTGAATCAGGAGGATCAATCCTTCTTAGACGATGAGCAAATCGCCAACGGGTTTGTGGTGCTGTGTTCGTCTTACCCGCGGTCAGACTGCACGATTAAGACCCATATGGAAGCCTACTTGATTTGAGCGCATGGCTCTAGCTTGTAGGGTGCTTCGTTGCCTGCCGGAGCGCATCTAGATGAACTTTTTCTCGGAGTTGCATTATGTTTAATCGATTTACAGTTTCAGGGGCAACTTTACAGGCTCTAAATGTGGGCGATCGCGGCACTATTGCCCGCTTCACCCAGACCGATTCCCTCACCCTTTCCCACCTCGAATCCTTGGGCTTAAACCAGGGTAAGGCGATCGCCGTTACCCAGCGCTACCCCAACTTTATGGTCAGCACTGAGAACGGCTATCTTACCCTATCGCCATTGCTAGTCAGCGCTATCTATGTGCGACTAGCAAACCATACCTAAAGTCACCTGCCCCTATCCCTCCCCAGAGGAGATATCAACCCTCAAACCCTAACACTCTCTCATCCTTCCCCTTACCCATTCCAGGAGTAAACCGATGGCAAGCATTGGACTTTTCTACGGCAGCACCTCCGGAGTCACCCAAGAAATCGCTGAAAAAATTCGGGATGCAATCGGTGAGGACAACTGCGACCTCTACAGCATGGATTCTGACTACAACGGTGTGGAAGACCTGCTGAAGTACGACTACCTAATTTTGGGCTGCTCCACTTGGGGCGCGGGCGAGTTGCAAAACGACTGGCGCGAGCCGATGTTTGACATAGAGATGGACAAACCTGACTTTTCCGGCAAGACGATCGCCTTGTTTGGCCCTGGCGACTGCGAAGGTCATAGCAAGCACTTTGTCGGGGCCCTCGGCCTGATGTACGACCAGTTCAAAGCCCTGGGAGCCAATATTGTTGGTGCGGTTTCTGCGGAGGATTACACCTTTGAAAAATCCACCGCCATCCGCGACGGCAAGTTTGTCGGACTGCCCCTGGATGAGGTGAACGAAAGCGAAAAAACTGACCAGCGTATCGCCAAATGGCTAGAAATTTTGAAGGCGGATTTTCCGGCGATCGCCTAACTTACCCCACGAACTCTTCTAATGTGGACATTGGATTCACCATAGTTTGGTCTTAAGTTTGGTCTTAAGTTTGGGCCTATCTAGCAACGTATCTGACTGTCTCGCAGAAAGGGTTGATGGGTCATTCCTCCCACCCTGGCTTTTAGCCCTTTGCTTCTCAATCGTTGATCCATCTCTCATCCACTCATTTCTTATCTAACTACTCAAGCTTTTAGCTAAGTAGGTAGACCAAATTAAAAACCGGATTCCAAACCCTGCGCCACTGGTGCAGCAGGCGGTACAGGGTTCTTGATTTTATGTTTATTTGGTGTCTGCCCACTTAACTATTCAGATTCTCTAGCCATTCAGGAGGTGATGCCCCTGCACCAACTGTGGGCTGCCAACCCCAAAGACCGTTAGGAGGGTCTTTTTATCCACAAAACTATCCAAAAAACTGTCCGTTTCAAGGAGACCGCGATTATGGCTACCGCTAAAGACATCATGACTGATGACGTTGCCACGATCAAAGGATCGGCAACTGTGGCTGAAGCTGTACAACTGATGAAATTCAAGAAGCTCCATTCTTTGATTGTGGAGCGTCGTAGCCCCGAAGATGCCTACGGCATTATCACCGACACCGACATTGTCAACAAGGTCGTGGCCTACGGCAAAGACCCCAAAACGGTGAAGGTCTACGAAATCATGACCAAGCCCTGTCTGGTGGTCAACCCTGATTTAGGGGTTGAGTACGTAGCTCGCCTGTTCGCCCACTTTGGTGTCGATCGCGCCCCTGTCATTCAAAGCGAGTTACTCGGCATCATCTCTGACACCGATATTCTGCTCAAGGGTGACTTCATCGAAAATCCCCGTGTGCCCCTGTTGCAAAAGGCGCTTCAGGCTGAAGTCGCCCATGCCCGTGGCATCTCTGCGGCCAAAGGCCCTTACTCCGCCGCAGGCAAAGCCGCCTGGGCGGCCGTCGCCGAACTAGAAGCCGAACTCGCCTTTTGCCAGGGTCAAGTTCCTGCCCAAAGCGCTGTTGAGCTACCCCCCCAAGCCGAATCTGCCCTAGTGTAGTCTGCGGTTGCCCCCCTCCCTTCTGAAGGGAGGGGGGCTATCCTTCACCCGACATCACTGTCTCTGGGTTGACCACTATGATCGACATGCTTCACCGAGACTGGTTTGTTAACAATGAGGGCCAGTGTCAGCCCCGACCTACGCCCCGACCGTGGAATTTGCTGCAAGAACACTACTACTTGCACCAGTTTTTAAGCGATGTGTTGCGCAGTCTCGCCCAGGCCCCCTGCGAACTCGATCAGTGGGATTATTTGCCGCAGATTCGCCGCTGGGTGCGACAACTTATCCTCAACTCTTACTGGTTGAGTACCCAGCGTCTAAGCCCCGATCCTAAAACTGGCACTGCCATTCTCACCCTCTACGACGAGATTGGCTACCCTCTCACCGTACAAACGGTTACTGCTGATGTTGGCGTTATTACGCCGATTCACAACCATGGCACTTGGGGGGTGGTCGCCCTGATGGAGGGACAGGAGCGTCATACCCTCTGGCGCAGAATGTCTCACCCCGATCGCCTTGAAAAAACCGGACAGCAAATCCTGCAAGCAGGCGAAATCATTAGCTTTCAGCCTGATGCCATTCACCAAGTCGAAACCCTTGGCTCAACACCAAGCTTTTCTTTTCACCTGTACGGAGATACCCAACCCAAGTCGCGATTTCAGTTTGAGCTTGATCCATTTGCTGTCAAACCCTTTTAGGAGCCTGTGTGCCATGGTCACTGTAAATTTCTACGAAAAACCAGGCTGCATCAACAATGCTCGCCAGAAGGCGCTGCTGCAAGCCTCTGGACACCACGTAATTGCCCACAACCTGCTGATCGAACCCTGGACACCTGAGCGACTGTCTGTTTTTTTTGAAGGGCTAACTGTGGCGCAATGGTTCAATGCGACCGCCCCAGCCATCACTACAGGAATGGTGGTACCGACTCAGCTTGATGCGGACACTGCTCTAGAGCTAATGGTGCTTGACCCGCTGCTGATTCGTCGCCCGCTGCTGGAGGTGGGGGGCGATCGCCGCGTTGGCTTTGACCCGGAGGCAATCGCCCGCTGGATTGGTCTGACCCCTACTACCCCAGACCTGGATCTGGAAACCTGTCCTCGCTCAGCGACTCTGCGGAGAGGCTAGCTCAGCCAAACCCTAGTGTGATTTCATGTGTGATTTCATGTGTGATGTCTCATGTGTGACTTTCTAAATCGCTGGCCCCTAGACAACCCTTCCCCACCAGCAGGGGCGACAATGAACTTTGAAACGCGGTGGAAACAGTACTATCGGGCTGTAGAGGGACAACCGCCCCGTCCTACCCTCACCAAGGCATTGGAGTTCTGCGCCGCCGATGCCCGACCCTTGCCCCGGTTTGCAGTCGATTTAGGCTGTGGCGACGGGCGCGACACGGTGGAATTGCTGCGCCAGGGTTGGCGGGTGCTGGCTATCGATGGAGAACCGGAGGCGATCGCCCGTCTACGGCAGCGCCCCGATCTCGATCGCACCCATCTGGAAACCCGCGTGCAGCGCTTCGAGGAACTGACCCTGCCCCCCGATCTCAGCCTCATCAACGCCAGTTTTTGCCTGCCCTTCTGCCCGCCCCAGCACTTTGCCCAACTGTGGGAAGAAATCACCCTGGCTCTGGCTCCCGGTGGGCGCTTCTGCGGTCAACTCTTCGGCGATCAGGACTCTTGGTCTACCTACCCCCACCTCACCCACCACAACTGTCTTCAGGTAGAACATCTGCTAGAACCTTTTGCTGTGGAATGGCTGGAGGAAGAAAACCACCCCGGCCAAACCGCCCTAGGTGAGGAGAAACACTGGCACATTTTCCACATCGTTGCTCGCAAACGCTAACTTTTTCAGCCTGCCGCTGTGCAGATCTGGTTTATCAGCTACTTCATCTGTCAGGAGTTGTCCCTGTGATGCCCAAACAATGGAAAACATGGAAATGGTTTTTAGGATGGATGCTGGCAGGGCTTTTGGCCGCTTGGAGCCTGTCTGCCCCTATCCCGCCTCCTGAGACCTCAGGGGCCACCCCCGCACCCTTGACCCTGACAGTATCTGCCGCCGCCGATTTGAGCTACGCTTTCCCTGAAATTGGTCAACTGTGGGAACAGGAAACAGGCAATAAAGTGATATTTAACTTTGGCTCCACTGGGCAACTGGCTCAGCAGATCGAACGGGGGGCCCCAGTAGATGTGTTTGCCGCTGCGAACCGATCTTTTGTCGAACAGCTTGATCGGGCCCGGCTGGTGTTTTCAGATACCAAGGCTCTCTATGGAATCGGTCGCTTGACCATTTGGCAGCGGCAGGGTAGCTCCGTAGTAGTGAATGCTCTCAAGGATTTGCTGAAACCCGAAGTGAAACGGGTGGCGATCGCCAATCCTGACCATGCCCCCTACGGTGTGGCCGCCCGCGAAGCGCTGCAATCGGCAGGTCTTTGGGAGGCTCTCCAGCCCAAGCTAGTGCTGGGGGAAAACGTCAAACAGGCCCAGCAGTATGCTGAAACCGGCAATGTTGAGGTGGCCCTAGTGCCCCTCTCGATCAGCGTCGAGAAACCCGGACAGTGGACTCTGATACCGGAGACGATGCACAAGCCCCTGGAGCAAATGTTGGCCGTCCCCAAGAATGCTCCCCATCCCGAAGCAGCTCGACACTTTGCCACATTTATCAACAGCGAACAAGGTAGACCGATTATGCAAAAATATGGCTTTATTTTGCCAGAGGAGAAGCCAACGCCATGATTGCCCAACCGCTGCTGCTATCCCTAAGAGTGATCCTAGTGGCCAGTGGACTGATTTTAGGGCTAGGGTTGAGTTTGGGAATTGTGCTAGCTAAGAAGCCGTTTCGGGGGCAAGTGTTGCTCTCTACGCTGCTTAATCTACCTCTAGTGCTGCCCCCTAGCGTGGTGGGCTATTTTTTGCTCATGGCCCTGGGCCGGGGCAGCCCCATCAAAGAATGGCTCGGTCTGGATCTGCTGTTTACCTGGCAGGCAGGGGCGATCGCCTCCACGGTAGTTGCCCTGCCGCTCATGGTGGAGTCTACACGGGCAGCCATTGCCGCCGTCAATCCAGAGCTAGAAGCCGCCGCCCGCACCCTCGGCTCCTCCGAGGCGGAGGTAATCTGGCGTATTACTCTACCCCTAGCCTACCGGGGCATTTTAGCGGGCTTTGGTCTAAGCGTCGCCCGCGGTCTGGGAGAATTTGGGGCAACACTGATGGTAGCGGGCAGCATTCCCGGTCGCACCCAGACCATTCCCCTGGCGATCTATGACGCTGTGCAAATGCAGAACTACGGGCTGGCCAATATCCTAGTGTTGATCATGACCATCCTGGCCCTTGTCCTACTCTGGTGGGTCCGGCGGTTAGAACAGCAACGTGACACCACCCGGCAGCGGCCCCTGCTGAACCCGCTGCACTGAGGTAGGTATCCCTCACCACACCAACCCTTTCAGATTATCTAAAATTTCCCTCTGGCCTAGACTCATTTCCCGATGGAACTCGTCGTCGATATCCAAAAGCGGCTGCCTAACTTCACCCTTGAGGTTGCATTTAGCGCCAACGGCGAGCCGCTGGGGTTATTGGGCAGCTCTGGGTCAGGCAAAAGCATGATTCTGCGCTGCATTGCGGGCATCGAAACGCCTACCCAGGGTATTATCGCGCTGAATGGCCGGGTGCTATACGACTCAACACGCGGCATTAATCTGCCCAGCCGCAGTCGTAGAGTCGGCTACCTGTTTCAGCACTACGCCCTGTTCCCCCATCTCACTGTGGCCCAAAACATTGCCTACGGGCTGCGGGGGCAGTCGAAAGCGGCGATCGCCCGTCAGGTGGCCCAACAGCTTCAGCAGGTACAGCTAGTCGGGTATGGCAACCGCTACCCGCACCAACTCTCTGGCGGACAGCAGCAGCGGGTAGCCCTGGCTCGCGCCCTAGCCCCCAATCCCGAAATTCTGCTACTCGATGAACCCTTTTCTGCCCTCGATGCTCACCTGCGTAGTGAATTAGAAAAGCAACTGCTCAAAACCTTGGCCCATTATCGCGGACTCACCCTCTTCGTTAGCCACAATTTGGAAGAAGCCTACCGGGTGTGTCAGCGCCTGTTGGTACTCTCGAACGGCAGCGTCGTGGCTGAGGGCCCCAAGCAGTCTATTTTTGACCACCCCAGCACCTTATCGGTAGCTCAGCTCACTGGCTGCAAAAACCTTTCAACCTTGGAACACCGGGGCGATCACACCTTGGTCGCTCTGGATTGGGGCTGCACCCTGCAAACCCTAGAGCCAGTGCAGCCTACCCACACCCACGTTGGCATTCGCGCCCATCGTCTTGCTTTTCCAGAACGCCTCACCCAACCCAATACCTTTCCCGGCTGGATTGCCTGGACCAGCGAAACGCCCCACCACATTAGCCTCTACCTCAAGCTGGGCAGCCCCCCAGAGAACGAAGACGACTATCACCTCCAGGCAGAGGTCTTTAAAGACAAATGGGCTGAGTTGAAGGAGCGCCCTTTTCCCTGGTTGATACACCTCGATCCGTCCCAGCTACTTCTACTGAGCAGTTGAGTTCGATGATAGGCTGGGATCAACAGGGATCAGATGACTTGCCTCCATCTTTCCGCCTGCTGATCCCTGATTAGCCCACAGGTAGCGTCACTGTAAACACGGTTCCCTTGCCCAGTTCACTGTCTACCTGGATGTGCCCTTGGTGATTTTCGGTGATTACTTTGGCGATCGCCAGTCCAAGGCCAGAGCCGCTGCTCGCTTTGCTGCGGCTGTCGGAGGTGCGGGCCGGGTCAACGCGGTAGAAGCGATCAAATAAGTATGGTAGCGATTCCGCTGGAATGCCCGCGCCCGTGTCACGAACCTGAACCTGAAGCTGCGCTGGATTGTGCTTAGCGCGATTCACTGAAACAGTCACTTTGCCGTTCGCAGGGGTGTACTGGATGGCGTTACTGATTAGGTTTGTAAACAGACGAATTAACTGGTCACGATCGCCCTGAATCTGCACAGCATCAGGCATTTGCTGAAGCTCTGGGCTGATGTCCAAACTCAGAGATACAGGCTTGTCGGCGGCGATGCTGTCCTGTTCTTCTAGCACTTCTTCGAGCAGGGGTTGAAGGGCGATCGCCTCTCGTCGGGCTAGCTTGGTGCCGCTATCTTGTCGCGCTAAAAATAACAAATCATCCACCAATCGCCCCAGCCGCCGCGTCAGCCGCTCAATGACCTTAAGCTGCTGCTGCTGCATAGCGGGGTCGGGGTTCACATCGGCCAGCGCCACCTGCACATTGGTCTGAATCACAGCGATCGGGTTTCGCAACTCATGCGACGCATCGGCGGTAAACTGCTTCAGCCGCTGGTAGGACTCGCGCACCGGAGCCATCGCCAGCTCCGACAGCAGCCAGCCAATGCCTGCCACCGTGCCCACCAGCAGCGCTGTCCCCAGCGCCAGATCGCGGATGAGCTGTCGCGTCGGCTTCGTCACCTCAAACCAAGGATGGCTAACGCGCAGATAGCCCAGCAGTTGTCCGCCTGATTCAATCCGCTGCGTTATCTGGCGCAGTAGCAAGTCGTCTGTCACATGCACGGTTTCGCCGCTGCTGTTGGGATGCAGCGGAATCTCCGGTGTAGACGAAAACGTAGACCAGAGCAGCGTTCCCGTTGGGTCAAACCATTCTAGGTCGATGTGGTCGTCTTCTACCGAGTCGGAATCGTCACGAAAGCTGGCCTCAATGTTTACCCTTGGCGGCAATCCCCGGGCTGGGTTAGCGGCTTCAATCACGAGCGATCGCCCCACCACTTCCACCACATGGCTCAGCGTGTCGTCGATCCGCTCGATCAGCGTTGTCCGCACATAGAGATACACGCCGCTGGCAAACACGATCAGCAGCACTGCCGTAACAGCGGTGTACCACAAAGCAAGGCGGCGGCGAGTAGCCTGAAACATGAGGAGTTTGCTTTACACATACAGAAGAATGCACTTGCACCCTACCGTTTCTGCCCCGTGCCCGTGCTAGACTGACGATTGAGGCTTTAGTTTCGGTTGACAAGTTTGTTTACAAGTTTATCGGTTTAATTTCATCTGAGTTCATCTGATCAAGCGCATTGGATTCGGCGAATCCGATTGGGCGAGTCTGATTGAGCGAACCGGATCAATTTGTTAGCGGGCGCTGCTCTGAATCTCCAGCCTTTGCAATTGCTTTAACTGTCGGAGTTACTCCATGTCGATTTACGTTGGTAACCTTTCCTACAAGGTTACGCAGGAAGAGGTGCAAACCGTCTTCTCGGATTATGGTACGGTTACGCGGGTTCAGCTTCCGGTAGACCGAGAAACAGGTCGGATTCGTGGATTCGGCTTTGTGGAAATGTCGTCGGAAAGCGAAGAACAAGCGGCGATCGAGGCGCTGGATGGTGCGACCTGGATGGGACGCGACCTGAAGGTGAACAAAGCCCGTCCCCGTGAGGAAAAGCGCCCGGCCGGTAGCTGGGGCGGCAACGGTGGCGGCGAGTATGGACGGGGCGATCGCCGCTTCTAAGCAAGCCTGCACCCAAGATTTGTAAAATATTGTAACGCGCGAGGTCTGAGCATTCAGCGCCTCGCTTTTTTCATGCTCTTTCTTCATACTCTATTTAGTACGTCTTAGTACGTCCTGGTGCGTTCCCAACGCCTCTCGCCATCTTTTGGATCTCTCTCCCAGTGGGAATTTACGCAATCTTTATACGGATCTCAGCAATTCCCGTAGTACAGAGTAGGCAAAGGGTGCGTTACGAAATAAGTAGATGTATGTAGATTGAATCAGCCATGTTGCTGATTTTCAGGGTTTTTGTTGAGTCTCAGGGTTCGGTTCGGGCATAGTCTCAGGGGTTTCATCAAGGGGTTTTTGCTAAGGGGTTTTCGCCGATTGGGGCTTCGCTAGTTAAAGACGGATTCGTAGCACGTTGGCTGATGCCACATGGCTAAATCAGGAGCGAATCAGGAACTTGAATGATGGGATTGGTTAGAGTGCGATCGCATTCCAACTTACACGCAGGGTTTTGTCGAGTTTGTATCATCTCCACGTTGCTTTGTAGCACAACCAGCTATCTCAGATGCGTGCGCGGTTACGTGCATAAAATATGCATATACCTGGGCATGAAGCTTGATTCTGAAATACTGGCTCGGTTAGATCTGGGTGCATTGCGCGGGTGCAACTCTATCCGACAAACGACTTGCATACACCAACTTGCATCAATTCAAGCATCCTGACAGAGATAGCCTGACACCCTTCCAGGAGGCACAGTTTAGATGAAAAGAATGGGAAGATGGCTCGGCGTTTTGGGGCTGACCGTCGGGCTTTGCGGCGCGATCGCCCTACCCGGAGCCGCCCAAACGGCCCGCCCCGCAGCGGTGCGAAATGGGTATACGCTGCTAGAACGCGGCTGGGTAAACGATGCGATCGCCGCCTTTCAGCAAGCGCTGCGACAGTCGCCCAACTCGCTGGAGGCCAGGCTTGGACTGGCGATCGCCTATCAGCGGGCGGGGCGCGATGCCGATGCCTGGAACGCCTATCAGCAAGTGTTGGCACAGGACAATACCAATCGCACGGCCCTCAGCGCAGTCGGGCTGCTGGGGGGCTATCGTCCCGAATGGCAGGCGGCCGGCATCGACGCGCTAACTCGGCTGCTAGAGCTTTTGCCCAATGACGCGGATGCCCGCACCCAGCGTGCCCTGCTTTTGGGCTACCAGGGCCGCTACGCCGAAGCCTTTGCCGACTATGACCGATTGTTAGCCGACAACCCCCGACCGGCGGCGCTGCTGGGTGCGGCACAGGTCTATGCCTACAGTGGCGACTATGCCCGGTCACAAGCCCTATTTTCCCGCTATCGCGCCACAGGACAGGCGATTCCCGACGGAGCGCTGACGGCCTATGCCCGCACCCTGGCAGAGACGGGCAACCCAGCGCAGGCAATTCAGCTTTTAGAAGCTACACTCCAGCGACCCCGCGTTCCCGCTTGGCTCGTTCCCGATGCCCGCAGCACACTGGCGATCGCCTACCAGCTTGACCAGCAGCTACCCAAAGCGCTGCAAACTCTGGAACCGCTGCGCCAGCAGAGCAGTGCTGTCCTGCCCCTGGCCCGCGCCCTCAGCACCATTGGCCGTCGCGAACGCGACTCGCAACTGCTCCAGCAGGCGGCAGATCTCTATCGCCAAGCCCTCCGCACCACCGCCGAGCCGTCCCTAGGAGTACAGCTTGAGGCAGCGGACGTGCTGAGCGAATCGGTCGTGGGACGGGCCGAGGCGCTGAGAATTTATCAGCAGTTGAGTGAGCAATATCCGGGCGATCGCGGCTTGTCAGTCCGGCGGCTTGTGCTAGCGCGACAGCTTGGGCAAATCGACACAGCAACGCTGCAAACCCAACTGCAAGCCGTGCTGCAACCGCTGCCCGACGCGGTGTTTGAGCGGCAATCGGTGGCGATCGCCCTGACCCAACTCGACCCGCCGCCCACCGCCCTGCTGCCGATTTATGAGAGCCTACTGCAAAGCGGAATAGATGCGCCGTTTTTGCACTTCCGCATTGCCCAAATCCACCTCCAGCAGCGCAATTGGGATGATGCACGGCGATCGCTGCTGGCCTATCAAAATACGCGGCCGGGCAGCGGCGACATCGGCGCAGACCTGCTGTTGGCCGATTTGGAACGGCAGACGGGCAACCTGGAAGCCAGCGATCGCCGCTACGAACGCATCCTGACCCAGGCTGGCTCCAGTTCCGTGAAACTAGACGCGCTGCTGGGGCTAAGCAGCATCCGCCGCCAGCAGGGAAACCTGGCATCCATCAGCCGCTTTTATGAAGACATCCTCCGCCGCGAGCCAAACCAACCCCGCGCCCAGATCGCCAAACTCAGCCATCAGTATGAACTGGGCGAGATCTCAGACGCATCCGCCGAGCAGTCCCTAGCGCAATGGCTGGCAGCGCAACCGTCCCAGCCTGCCTATCCCGAACTCTATGCCTTGGTGGGCGCTCTCCCTCCTGCTGAGCAGCGCGAATCGCTATATCTTAGCCTGCTGGAAACCAATCCCAACTATCTGCCGATTGAGCGGCGACTGCTGCAAGTCATCGCCTTGCGCGATCCAGCGGCAGCGCGATCGCGCCTAGATGCGATCCTGGCGCGACAGGATGACCCCATTGCTGGCTATTTTATCCAGGGCGAATTGGCGCAAACGCTGGGCGATCTGGCCTTGGCAAGCAGCGCTTACGAGCGCATCTTGGCGGCGAAACCCGATGACGTGGGCGCGCTCTCTGCCCTGGCAGGCGTGCGGTTTCAGCAAAGGCAATATGCCGCCGCGCAACGGCTCTATCAGCAAGTCCTGGCTCTGCGCCCCAACGATTTAGAAGCACAGCGCGTGATCGCAGAACTGTATCTCGTCCAGGATCAGATCCAACGTGGACTTCGACAACTGCAACAGGTGCGAGCAGCCCAGGAAGCCCAGGGTATGACTGATCCGAGGGTGGGCGATCGCCTCCAACAGGTGGAACACAATCTACTGCGCCGTCGGGGTTATCAGCCCTATTGGGAACGGTATTGATTTTAGAGAGTGTTTGAAAAGGGAAAGATGGTTAAAACCATCACTACGAACCTCAAAGGATCTCAAGAAATTAAGAAAATTTCTCGGTGCTTCTGCTTGTAGTGGCGACTTTAGTCGCCAGACTGCACTTTTAGTAGCGACTAAAGTTGCCAGACTCGCTTAAAGCAGAACTTTTCAAACATCCTCTAAATATCCAGAAATCTGCACTCTAGTCCTTTTCTGTTTCACCATCTTTGCCAGACTAACCTCGGAACTCCAACATTCTTCTAGGCTTTCCATGAACCCTCAAACCTCGCATCACCAAGTCCTTATTTCTATACTGCTCGCGAATTTCAAAAAACGTTCCCAGAAACATTCCCAGCAATGTTTCCAAAAACGTGCCATTAGTCTGCTACTGTTTATGCTGTCAGGAATGCTTCTGGCTGACACCGTGGCGATCGCCCAGACAGAGCTACCCGACTTTCGCCAAAACGCCATTCCCCCCGAAACCAAGCCTGACACAAGACCCGCAACGGGCAC
>JBDNCP010000127.1:0-14267 GCA_046719575.1 Cyanobacteriota bacterium | reverse complement strand
TGCCCCGCCGTCGCCGCCTACGCCTCTATCTCGTCGGCTCCCCCGCCGACACCCAGCAAGAGGTCGATCGGCTGCACCTGCTCCGCTACGCCGAACGCTTCGAGTGGAGCCGCGCCGTCTCCATCGCCGAAAATGGCATCCTCATCCAGCCCGACGCAGGCGACGTGCTGCGCTATTTGCAGCGCAATAGATAAGATAAGCTAGCCGATTTTGGGTTTTGGACTTTGGCAAGAAACCGCTGAAATCCAAAATCCAAAATTCTTCCCTGCCAGAGACAAGTAGACATACTGCATACTTCATGACACATCCGTTCGTCTCCGTGAGGAATCTGAAATGACTCTGAAATGACGCGGAATCATTCTTGCTATTTGGTCTGAGCGGCGTATTATGCAGAAACAATCTGCATAAGTGTCAGATTTAGGGTGTTATGCCGAATCGTTCTGCCTATCTACCCGTATTGGGATCTTAGGCGGAAGAATTCAGCCTAATAATAGTTAGACCGCATTGAGTCTCCCACAGCCAATGAGATTGGCGCTTGTGAAAGCTCGAATTAGCAGATCTGCAAAATAAACTACTATCCACACCTATCCCCAAAAGTCAATACCCCAAAAGGATTCTTAATCATTCTTTTTGAGAGTCCCCATAATTCGGTTTTATAATTGATCTTCATAGCTAGTTATCTTTTAGGGCTAAAAATGCCAGATAATGCGTTGTATTTTCCTTATATCAATATCCCTAACACTCCTTGGCTTGTGCGTACTTTACTTTACTGGGACAAGGTTGTCTCTATAGTTCCAAGTGAGTATGTATATCAACCCAACAAGTTAGATGCACATATGAGAGAGTTGGTTGCGGCGGAACTCATTACACCGTTAGCTCCAACAGGATATATACATGAAATACCCAACTTTACTGAAAGTTTTTTAAATTATCTTCATGGCAAGTATGGTCAAAATTCACAAGTAAAGACTAACAGGTCATCCTCTAAGCTTCATATAGAAAAAATAAGTCGGATTTCTGATGAATTGATTCGCCTGGGATTAGCGGAACAGCTTAACTATCCTTGGTTTAGAGTTGAAAGACGTGTTGCAGATGCTTTTATGACATATCTTGCTGCAACTCTGGGAAAAGTAACAAGTGTTAACGCTGCACCCGTAACTGACAAAGGGAATAGCCTTATTTTGTTAAGAGGAAACCAATCCAAGCAGCCACAAAGACTTAAGCAGGTAAGAGAAATTGTATTAACTGGACTTTTACCTAGTCCAAGTCAATTAGTCGAGCTGGAAGATTTAGTTCAATTTAAGTCTAAGCACGGCCAACTTTTGTCGAATTTTAGGCATAGAATTGAGTCGGTTTGTATTGAGATTTCAAACATAGAGGATCTCGATTTATTGGAAGAGCAAATTCAATACAAATTAGAGGAATTAAGGAGTGATATTGAGCAAATTCGGAGTTATATGAGAAGTAGATGGCATCAAGTCACCTGTGGGACACTTGTGCCACTCTTGGGTGCAGGAGTGTCATTACTAGCTACACCTCTGAACCCTCCTCTTGCTATTACAGGAGCTGGTTTGTCATTGGCTAGCGCAGTTTACCAAGCCTTTTCTAATGAAGGTCAGTATCGAGAAATGATGACTCAACCACTTGCTTATGCAGCCTTTGCTCAGTCACATCTTCTACGATTAAGTGCCTAGGCTTGATTACGGTTACACAATTAGAATGCATGTTCGGAGTTTAAGGTTTTTAACAATAGGGACTTTAAGCTAAAGATTTTGATTGTCGGTATCTATTCTTATGAGCGAGACAGTTTATATCGAAACCAGTATCTTGGGCTATTTGACAGCTAGGTCAACTAAGAACTTGATATTGGCTGCGAATATGGAAATCACTAAGGATTGGTGGGAATTACGCCGAAATGCTTTCACTCTCTACACGTCAGAGGCTGTTTTAGACGAAGTAACGCGGGGAGATCCTGAAATTGCTGCTCAACGGCTAGAAATACTGCGTGGTTTTCCCCTGCTAGCGTTGAATCAAGCTGTACAAGGCTTGGCGGTACAGTTTTTAACCAGAAGCAATTTGCCTCCCAAAGCCGAGGTAGACGCTATCCACATTGCTGCCGCGACGGTTCATGGCATGGATTATTTGCTAACTTGGAACTGTAGACATATTGCAAATGCTCAAATTCAGGGGAAATTGGCAGAAATCAGTCTTGATTGTGGCTACGTGCTTCCAGTCCTCTGTACACCAAACGAACTGATGGGAGGCTAGGCTATGTGGAAAGATGAAATCGTTGAAGAAATTCATCGCATTCGCGAGGAATACGCCAAATCATTCAGCTACGACTTAAATGCAATATTTGCAGATCTACGCAAAAAACAGGAAGAGAGCGGTAGAGAGGTTGTAACTTTGTCGCGTAAGCCCGGTCTAACAACACGTTGGAGCGGACGGGTGAGAGATCTTGGTGAGGAAGCAAAGGATACTAGCCTCCGCTCAACTTAGCCGTTAGCCCTCAGCGTTCTGGTTCAGTTAGCTTATCGGTGGGGAGGCGATTCGCCCCCAATTGCGAAGGTTCAGTCCTTCGAGAACTCGGTCAACCCGAAAACTCCCAACAGCTTTCGGGTGGGCTGCAAACCTTGAGTTGCGATAGGCTTGGGTCAGCCGTTCGAGGTTCCGAGGGGTGTCGGGGGGCGATCGCCAGCCTGCTGGGTCAACAGTGGGGTACAGCCCAAACCATCAGGACTTACGCACCTGCGATGAGTTTTCTGGATTTCGGACTATTTCTCGCGGGTACTGCCCGCGAGAAATAGTCCAACTGCGTAAGCCCTGACCATATCTGTTGGGGACTAGAGAAAATTGGGCATAAATGGTAAGGCTTTGCCTCGAAACTGCTATGGGGCTATCGTTAAGGATGAAAGGCAAGAACTTGGGTTTGCAACCTCCCATAAATGTGCATCATTCATGTGCATCATTCATGTGCATCATTCAGTGTTGAATCCAGCCACAAAACTTCATATTTCAGCCAGCAAGAGCATCTGGCAGTAGGATGTGGCTCCAGTCAACAATGGAGCAGATGTTCAGGAGCAGATGTTCAAAATCGACTAATCGCTCGGTGACAGTCGCTCCAGTGGCGATTTGACAATTTCTAGAAATGACGATAACGCAAAAGGCTATTTTTTTGCTATGAGCATAGAATAATATGTTCCGCTCTTTTTTGCTCAACCTAACTTTCAACACTTCTGTAGTATTCAGTATTTTCTGTCATCTATGTGAAATCTGTGAAATCATTGATCCCTGTTTTGCAATACTCGGCTGTCTGTCTTCTAGACCGTATCCTAAATCTTGTCGAGTGATTGTTGAGTGAAAGGAATTTTCCATGAAGGCGCAGGTATTTCGAGGGGTCAACCAACTGAGCTATGAAGACGTGCCCGTGCCGGAGCTGGCGGCAGACGAGGTGCTGGTGCAGGTGCGAGTTGTGGGCTTGTGTCAGTCGGATATTAAGAAAATCCGCTATCCGCTGTATGAGCCGCCGCGCATCTTTGGGCATGAGATGGCGGGCGTGATTGCGGCGGTGGGGTCTGAGGTGCGCGGCTGGCAGCCGGGGCAGCGGGTCGTCGTGCTGCATCACATTCCCTGTATGCATTGCGGCTATTGCCTGAACGAAAACTACTCCATGTGCGAGGTGTACAAAAACATCAGCACAACGGCCGGGTTTGCGCCCAGCGGCGGCGGTTTTGCGGAATATGTGAAAGTGCCGGGGCACATTGTGCAGCATGGTGGGATGATCGAGATTCCTGACGGCGTGACCTTCGAGCAAGCGAGTTTTGTGGAGCCGACCAACTGCTGCCTGAAGGCGGTGAAAAAGGCGCAGGTGCAGCCAGGGCAAACTGTTCTAGTGACGGGAGCCGGGCCGATTGGGCTGATGTTTGTGATGTTGGTGAAGTATTTTGGCGCAAGGGCGATCGCCACCGATTTGATCCCCTCCCGCCTGGAAAAAGCCCGCCACCTAGGAGCCGAGGCCGCCTTCGACCCGCGAGATGCCGACCTGCCTGCCAAAATTCGCGCCATCACAAACGGTATGGGCGTAGACACAACGCTGCTGGCGGTTCCCAGCGACAAGGCATTTTTTCAGGCGCTCGACTGCACGCGCAAGGGCGGCAAAATTCTATTCTTTGCCGAGTTTCCCGACGAGGTGGAGATTCCGATCAATCCCAACATTCTCTATCGCCGCGAGATCGATCTGATGGGCAGCTACAGTTCGTCCTACAAGGTGCAGAGCCTCGCTGCCGATATTGTATTCAACAAGCGCATTGATGTGGATGCCCTGGTGAGCGATCGATTTCCGCTGAGTGATCTTGCTGCTGCGGTCGATCGCGCTGTGTCGCCCACGCCCGACACGTTCAAAATCTTGATTGATGTCGGTTGTTAAACGGTCAGGTTAGCTTACTTGCTTTGCGAATCGCTGAAAGAGGATGTGCTGCGTACCAAGTGGCACATCCTTACTTACTTTGGCGGCTAAAAAACTTAATCATTCTGCCGCTTGACTCTCTAGCACACTGGAGACTCCAAGATCAGAACAGCAAGATCAGAACAGATTCAAATCAGGAGGATTTTCACCATGGCCTATGAATTCACCGTCCCCAACATGGCTTGCTCGGCGTGCAGCGACACCATCACCAAGGCGATTCAGGCAGTAGACGCAGCGGCAGCCGTGCAAACCGACGTGAAAACCAAGCGGGTGAGCGTGGACACAGAAGCGGCAGAGGCTGATATTCGCAAGGCGATCGCCGATGCCGGATACACCATTGCGTGAGGGAGTCGCTCAATGCAACATCATCAAACCTTTCGGCTGCGCGGCATGAGTTGCGCTGCCTGTGCCCGCAATATCGAGCAAGCCATTAGCTCGGTGTCGGGCGTGGAAGCGTGCAGCGTCAACTTTGGCGCAGAGCAGGCGGCTGTCACCTACGAAGACCGCAAAACGGATATCGCTCAAATTCAGGCGGCGGTCGAAGAAGCAGGCTACAAGGCAGAGCCGATGAGCGACGACAGACTCGCCCCCATCGCCGATGCAGAACAGCAAGAACGCCTGCTCGAACACCAAAAGCTGGTTCGCAAAGTCTGGCTGAGCGGTGTGGTCAGCGCGATTCTCGTGATCGGCTCACTGCCCATGATGACGGGACTGCCGATTCCCTTCATTCCCATGTGGCTCCACCATCCGCTGCTCCAGCTCGTGCTGACAACACCCGTGATGCTGTGGGCGGGCAGCCGCTTTTTCATCAACGCCTGGAAAGCGCTGAAACGCCACACCGCCACAATGGATACGCTGGTGGCAGTGGGCACAGGTGCGGCGTTTCTCTACTCGCTGTTTCCCACCTTTGCGCCGCAGTGGTTTATCGCGCAGGGCTTGAGTCCCGATGTGTATTTCGAGGCGGCGGCAGTGATCATTGCGTTGCTGCTGCTGGGGCGACTGCTGGAAAACCGCGCCAGGGGGCAAACCTCGGAAGCCATTCGCAAGCTGATTGGGCTGCAACCCCGCACGGCGCGGGTGATTCGCAACGGGCAAGAATTTGATATCCCAATTTCGGACGTGGCGCGGGGGGATGTGATTCTGGTGCGGCCGGGCGAAAAAATCCCGGTGGATGGTGAGATTGTAGAGGGCGCTTCCACGATTGACGAGGCAATGGTGACGGGCGAAAGCCTGCCTGTGAAAAAGCAGGTGGGCGATGAGGTGATCGGCGCAACGCTAAATAAGACCGGGAGCTTTAAGTTCCGCGCCACTCGCGTCGGCAAAGACACGTTTTTGGCGCAAATCGTCAAGCTGGTGCAGCAGGCGCAGGGGTCGAAAGCGCCGATTCAGCGCTTGGCGGATCAGGTAACGGGCTGGTTTGTGCCTGCGGTGATGGCGATCGCCATTCTGACCTTCGTTCTCTGGTTCAACCTCATGGGCAACGTGACGATGGCGTTGATTACCACCGTCGGCGTACTGATTATCGCCTGTCCCTGTGCGCTGGGGCTGGCCACGCCGACCTCGATCATGGTGGGCACGGGCAAAGGTGCAGAAAACGGCATTTTGATCAAAGGGGCAGAAAGTCTGGAACTGGCGCACAAGCTGCAAACCGTCGTTCTCGATAAAACGGGCACGATTACGCAGGGCAAGCCCACCGTGACGGATTTTGTGCCCGCAAATGGCATCGAGCATGAGCGAGATCTCCTGCGGCTGGCAGCTTCGCTGGAGCGAAATTCCGAACATCCCCTGGCCGAAGCCGTGGTGCAATATGCCCGGGCACAAGAGGTGGAACTGACTGACTCACAAGAATTTGAAGCTGTGGCTGGTAGCGGTGTTCGGGGTTATGTCGATAACCGACTTGTGCAGATTGGCACGCACCGCTGGATGACTGAACTCGGCATCGATACCAGCGCTCTGCAATCATCCTGGGATAAGCTGGAGCATCTCGGCAGAACGGTAATTTGGATCGCAGTGGATGGTAAAGTAGAGGCGATCATGGGCATCGCGGATGCTGTGAAGCCGTCTTCTGTGAATGCGATTCGCACACTCAAGCGAATGGGTTTGGAAGTCGTGATGCTCACGGGCGACAACCAGCGCACCGCAGAGGCGATCGCCCGCGAAGTCGGCATCGAGCGCATCTTTGCAGAAGTGCGCCCCGACCAAAAAGCAGCCGTCATTGCCCGCCTGCAACAAGCGGGCAGTCCCAGCAGTAAACCGAGAACTCACACCCCGCCCCCCCGCATCGTAGCAATGGTGGGCGATGGCATCAACGACGCGCCTGCGCTGGCTCAGGCCGATGTGGGCATTGCCATTGGCACGGGAACCGACGTGGCGATCGCCGCCAGCGACATCACGCTGATCTCCGGCGATTTGCACGGCATTGTCACCGCAATTCAACTCAGCCGCGCCACCCTCCAAAATATTCGGCAAAACCTATTTTTTGCATTTATCTACAATGTTGCAGGCATTCCGATTGCGGCAGGCATTCTCTATCCCGTGTTTGGCTGGCTGCTCAATCCCATCATTGCGGGGGCGGCAATGGCATTTAGCTCGGTGTCTGTATTGACGAATGCGCTGCGGTTGCGAAATTTTCAGCCCAAGGGATTGAGTTAAGGCATGACACTTGGAGAGAGCAATGAATGTGAAGGGTCAATTCGCGCTGATGGTAACCAGTCTGACCGCTGGAATGCTTTTGGGAATGAATCTGGGCAGGGCGATCGCCTCCGATATGCACAGAGACACGCCACATTCCGTCCCTGAATCTATACCCGAATCTGTCCATAATGCCCATGAACAGACATCGCAGTTTCAGCCTCAGTTTCAACGGATCGAACAACCGCTGTGGGCAAAGATCGCCGTTACAACAGGCGGCTTGGGGCTAGTTGGGCTAGAGCTTTGGTGGTTTCTGTTGAGCCAGTCCAAGGCTTCCCGTGCTGCATCGCAGAACCGTAGAACTGAATGACGAGAACCGATTTTGCGAATGCAGCAGAGACAGGAAGATGATAGGTCTAGAGACGCTTCAGGTAATGGATGCTGAATTGCTGCTGAACATCAATCCAAACCTGAATGGGCTGGAGTCCAGCCATCATTGCCAGCATTTGAAACTCATCGGGGGTGTATTTGTAGGAATACTCCGTTCGCAGCGTCTCACCCTCTGCAAATCTAATTTGCACCTCGCCAAGGCGAATCGTTTGCTCTGTCAAACTGACAATCTGCATTTCAATTCGCCCAAACGTCTCGTCGTAGCGAGCGCGATAGGTGAACTGCGACAGGTCAAAATCTGCGCCTAATTCGCGGTTAATACGGGTCAGCAAGTTCAGGGCAAATGCGGCAGAAATCCCCTGCGCGTCGTCGTAGGCCGGCTCTAGGATCGCGGCGGATTTCTTCAAATCCACGCCGATGATCAGGTCGCCCAGCACTGCTGCATTTCGCAGAAACTTGACGGCTTCCGCTGGCTCCAGATTGCCAATCGAAGAACCCGGAAAAAAGCCGATGGTGTGGCGGTTTTGCAGTTCGGGAATTTGGGCAATGGGGAGCGGCTGCGTGTAGTCGGTGCAGAGGGCGATCGCCTCCAGCCCTGGGTAATCTTGCGCCAGCGCCGTACAGGCTTCGTACAAATGCTGTCGTGAAATATCTAGCCCAACATAGGTCTGCACCTGGGGTGCAGCATCCAGCAAAATGCGGACTTTCTGGCTGCTGCCACTGCCAAATTCCACCAGTGCCCCGTTTCCCAGGTAGGTGGCAATTTCGGTTGCGTGATCCTGCAAAAGTTGGACTTCGGTTCGCGTCAAATAGTATTCCGGCAGCGTGCAGATTGCGTCAAACAATTCAGACCCGCGCTTGTCATAGAGGAATTGCGGCGAGATAGACTTTGGGGAACGCTGCAAACCGTCCAAAACCGCTGCTTGAAAGTCTTCCAAGGGCGGATGGAAGTCGTATAGCTTAACCGGACGATAATGCAGTTGAGAGTTGAGAGTAGCCGCCATAGCCCGTTCCTTGAACGCTAAAAAACAGAACGCTGGTTCAGATAGTCCAATTTGTGAGTCAAATTCAAGCAGATTATTGCAGATTAAACACTCCATGCTGTCAGAATGTGATTTGGCATTCAGAACGCATGAGGCGCTGCACGGAAAAAATCACTCGGTGCATCAGTATAGAAAAACGAAAGAAAATCCATCCAGGATACTGGGCTACATTGCCAAACGAATGCCGCTGAACTGCCATCGCGTACCTGCTGGAAAGAAGTTACGATAGCTGGGGCGAATGTGCCCAGGCGGTGTAACGCACGAACCGCCCCGCAAAACGGTCTGGTTGCACATAAACTTGCCGTTGTATTCACCAACCGCTCCCGCAGCAGGACGGAAGCCAGGGTAAGGCTGATAGGCACTCTGTGTCCATTCCCAGACATCGCCATAGATCTGTTCGAGTGGTGCCTGACCCGCTGCGGGCTGGGGATGGAGGCGATCGCGCTCCAGCAAGTTTCCCTCAATCGGCATCCTAGCGGCTGCGATTTCCCATTCTGCCTCGGTGGGCAAACGGCGATCGCACCAATTCGCAAACGCATCCGCCTCGAATAAACTAACGTGACACACAGGCTGCGCCAAGTTGAGCGGCTGCATTCCCATCAGCGTCATTTCCCACCACTGGCCGTCTATCTTTTCCCAATACAGCGGTGCATTCCATTGCTGGGTCTGCACGGTTGCCCAGCCCTCCGATAGCCAGTATTCGGGCCTTTTATAGCCGCCCGCCTCCATAAATTCCAGATACTCGCCATTCGTCACGAGGCGCGATGCCAGCGCAAAATCCTGGAGATAGACGCGATGGGCGGGGCTTTCGTTATCAAAAGCAAAGCCAGATTGCTGATGCCCAATGGTGTGAAGTCCACCAGAAAACTCGACGAAATGGAGAGCCGGCGTGGGGGCAGACAGCGCAATTTTTGACGCGGCAGATCGATAAGCAGGGCGCAAAGGATTTGTGGCAAAAATATGTTTGATATCCGTCAACAGCAATTCTTGATGCTGCTGTTCGTGGTGAAGACCTAAGGTAATTAACTCACTGATTTCAGGAGAAAGAGGGACGCTAGAAAAGAGCGATCGCATCGCTTCATCGACATAGGCTCGGTATTGATACACCTCTGCCACGGTGGGACGAGACAGCAATCCCCGCTGAGCGCGGGGATGGCGATTTCCAACTGCTTCATAATAAGAATTAAATAAATAGCTGTATTTCGGATGAAAAACATCATAATTCTTCAGAAAAGGACAGAGCAAGAAGGTTTCAAAAAACCAGGTTGTATGAGCCAAGTGCCACTTTGGCGGACTGACATCGGCCATACTCTGAATGCCATAATCCTCAATTTCCAAAGGACGGCACAGGGTTTCGCTCAGTTGGCGAATAGCTGAATACTGATGCTGCAATGGAGGCAACGCCTCGGAAATTGCAACGGTCGCTGGGGACATGGCTAAACTCTCAGTTGAACGCTCAGGTAACATGGTGCTGATTTTGACAGGCCTCTCAAACTCAAAATGATGATACCCTCGATTTTCACTAAAACTTATCTCAATAAAGGCTGAGACTTCACTCATGCAATCCTCAGCAAAATCTCATATCAATTCTCTAAATACCCACTACACATAGAGCATCAACCATCCAATCCCATTGAGTCAGCGATCGCAGCGACTCAGGCGAAAGGCGACAGACCCATTGGCGAATGGCGTGCTGGAGTTGACAAACATCATCAAAGTAAATCCAAGCTCAATCCTGCTTGAGTTCCCGCTAGACCCACTCAATGGGGTTGACCTTAGCGCAATAAGGCAGCTGAAACACTGAATTAAACCGAATTAAACCGCTCGGCCATACCCCAAAGCCCGTCAACTTGCGACGCTAAACCATCCGCAGTCCGACGCGGCTCGCATCGCTGCACCAATACCTGCTTTCAGCCACCATAACACCTGAGCTTTGCGGCGCTGAGCAGCTCGTTTCTGTTGCTCTAAAACTGCCTTAAGCGCTTCGGACGCTTCGCTAATGTCGATTTTGAGGATGCCTGACATTGCCAGGAGTTTCAGTTACATCTCCCTACATGGCAAATCCTTGGAAAATTGATATGAGGCAATCATAAGATTGCATTGCACACCTGCTTGAACTCTAGCATAGTTGCCAAGACCTAAGCATATTCCCCTAGAGCCGAAACACACCTGAAAATTCAACGAACGGAAAGCATTTAGGAATACGGCGATGAATACGATAGAGTCAGCCTGAAGCTGGCTTATGGTCTGCTGTGTTTGGAGTCTATGCATCAATTGACTCAGTCCTTTTTACAGTTGACTATTGACTCCGTCTCCCTCAGAGCCTATGTTGGGCTGCTGGCAACAGCCTGATACCCATCAAGGCTACTGAACTTTTAGAGTAGGAGCGGTAAAATGAGACAGAGGCTTTTGCAACCTTCCCTTAACACAACTTAATCATCTGGAGACAAAATTGAGCATCATTCTTTGCACTCAACATAAAGGAGGCGCTGGCAAAACAACATTGGCAGTTCATTTAGCAGGTGTTCTCACGACTCAAATAAACCGCATTCTTTTGATTGATTGTGACACACAACGAAACGCTTGGTTTTTCTATTTCCGGAGCAAGGCAAGAACACCATTGGAAATGGAGGACTACAATAATCGCTTATCAGTTATCTGGAATCCTGACCGTGAACCAATAAGCCGAATAGCTGACCCTCAAACTTACGATCATATCATTCTCGATATGAGTACACCTTTGCCTGAGACAGTTAAAATTATAGTCGATAACAATCCTGATCGTGTATTTATCCCTGTCAGTAAGCACCCTTGGGCACTTGAAGGCTTATATGACACTTTGCCAGTAATTTCAAAATTAGAGAGGAAAGCAGGTTTTACACCTAGTGTTGTTATTGTGCCATTAGGCTCATATAAACAAACAATTAACGAAAAAATACAACGTATATCGGAATTGCCAAGCAGTTATAAGCTAGCTAGACGTATGAAAGATTTGAACAGAGAAGTAGATAAGGCACTCGATGAAGGACGTTTCATTTGGGACTATCCGGGTCTTGAAAGCTTGAATAGTTACTTTGACTCTCTTCTAAGTTGACTCACACACATATAGTTTAGCTAGGAGATTCTGATGACAGCAAAATTTCAACAAGAAAAGCAAAGTGCAGAAAATGGGGCAGTGGACTATCTAATTTCTTCTGGTTTGAATAACCGAGATTCTAGAGAAGGTGGGATATCATTAAAAATATATTTATCTGAGTCTCAAGAGAGAAAAGTTGAGGAGTACTGTAGAGTTTTTGGTGTATCTGTAAGAACCATGTTGAACTCATGTATTCAGTACGTCATCTTTTTGTCTGAGAAAAAAGGGGTTGAGGTAAAAGATCTACGGTATTACCCTAAGCGGCTAGGCTCCAGTTGTCATGATCTTCTACTTAATGCTGAGACATTAAGCAAACTTAAAAATTCAGGCGTGAATAAAGTGGAGGAAGCAGGAAAATACGCTGTTGCAGGTATTAAGGTTTTACATGAGAAGAACCTAAATATCAGAAGCAAAAAATCTAGCAAAAAGAAACTGTAGGATATGTTTAGTGATCCAACAACTTACTACTTGATTGAAGGCATTCTTAAAGCTGAAAATGCCTCAAAGCAAAGGCTTGGTCAAAGATTTGCTAATTGTCTACAACTAACACCTGGGCCGGAAGGACCAGATGATGGTGTCGATGGATCAACTTATTTTGAAGGCAAGAAGATTCATTTTCAGTCTAAATTGAGTGGAAAACTTCTAGATAAGGATGAAGCGAGAAAGTATTACTCAGATATCATATACCATAATGCTGATGTAAGTATTATGCTGTCCGGAGTTGGCTATAAAGAAACGTTCTTAAGTCGTCTTTATGGTCATCCTGATATTGACCGAGTCACTATTCATCTGCTGACCTTACAAGACTTATTCGAGGAAACTGAGGTTTTTCAAAATGCGATTAGAGATCTCCCATACCTGGAAAAACTAAAGGAACTTGCAAAAACTTAGTTATGCAGCGTGAGTGGCATTTGTTTGTCATTGTTTTGTTTGTCATTGTTTTGCTGGTAGCTCTTCCCAAAACATAGCAAAGAAACAAATAGGATAAAGACCTTTGTTGTTCTAGACATGAGTTTTGCCTTGTAGAAGGAATTTGCTTCTTAGCTGTTTGCAATCATGTCAAGGACTTGAACGGACTCTCTCGTCCAGAGCTGAAGCTGGCTAACGTTCGCAATCACCGGACTCAGACAACTCCGGCTACCCAGCAGCATATCCCAAAGTTCCGGTGCATTGCGCGTGTTAGATGCCTTCATCAAAGTAATCGCTATTTATCTTTTTAACTGGATATAGAGACACCGTTGAAACACCCACATCATTTTCTATCATTAAGCTGGTTAATTGCTCACCATCAATCAAGACAATCTTGCTGCCAATTTGAGATATATAATCTCTCGCCTCTTCCGTAAATCGGGACGTAGTGATAAAAATCCCCTTGTTAGCTCTCTGAGCTTGTAGTGCCCCAGCAAATTGCATTACGTCAGGTCTGCCTACAGGTGTAGTATCCCACCGCTTTGCCTGAATATAAACAACGTCAAGACCCAGTTTGTCCTCTTTAATAATGCCGTCAATACCACCATCTCCACTTTTGCCGATCGCTCTTCCGGCGTCAGATCGAGAGCCTCCATACCCCATTTTGACCAGAAGCTCAACGACAACACGCTCAAAAAAGGTGGGTGAAGTTGCCTTGAGCTTGGCAAGTAGTTCACCTGCTAATTCATACCGAAGGTTTTCATATGCAGCTTCTAAAGCCTCAGATGGAGTGACCGCCGAGATATCAGGTATTGATTTTGTTTCAGTAATTCCTTCGCCATTTTTCCCTCTAGTCCCTTTCAGCTTCTTAAATTCAAGGAACTCAGGGTACTTCTCAAGGAGTTTAACATTTATGACCTTGGGCTGCTTAGCGAGAAGTTCACGTCCTCTTTCAGTAATTTGATAGTATCCTCTGCGAGTAGGTTCTAGCAGTCCAGCTTTTTTCAGATACGTTGCAGCCCAGCCAACTCGGTTGCCAAAGGTAGACTGCGCTCCGCTAGGAAGCATTTCTCTCAAGTCTTCCTCTGTCAGATTTAATTCTTGTGCTAGAACCTCAACTGCCTCACTTGTAGTTATCTCACTATTACGAGTTCCCGCATATTTAAGCAGAGGCAACATTAGACTCTGATAATCCGGTACTGCCATTGAGATTTGGATCCCTTATCTTCCTATAAAGCTTATCATATTTTGCTATGGCATCTAACTAGTAATTTAGACTGGTCTTGTCTGCCTATCTACCCTCCAAAGGAGATTTAGGCTGAAGTCTGTCTGTCTAAGATGCCAAATTGGGGAGATAGGCAGACTGTGATCCGTATAGTACCCCTGATTTCGGGAGTTAGGCAGACCGCTTCAGCAGGTCTTCATATAAGAAAAAGTGATGGAATGTGGTTGAGCGTTGGCGAGGTCTTTCGGAGCAAAATTGCTCCTCTATAGGCGTAAAAGGGCGATCGCCCTCCTCTTCATCAGAAGAGCGATCGCCCCTTTCTTACTCAGCCTTACTCATTCCCAGCGGCCGTTGGGCGCGAGTCGCGGTGGAGGCAGCGCAGCACTTCGCCCGGTTGTTCGGCATTGAGGACGATGCCGTGGGGCGGGAACTGGAGGGCGCGGCTCCACTCGAAGCGTTCGGCATAGC
>JBDNCP010000126.1:0-14434 GCA_046719575.1 Cyanobacteriota bacterium | reverse complement strand
CTCTTCGTTCTTCTCTCTTCGTTCTTCTCTCTTCGTTCTTCTCTCTTCGTTCTTCTCTCTTCGTTCTTCTCTCTTCGTTCTTCTCTCTTCGTTCTTCTCTCTTCGTTCTTCTCTCTTCTCTCTTTCCTCACCCCAGCTTCACCAAAAACTCCTCGCCTGCAATCGAAACGCGATCGCCCTCGACGAGTTTCCGACCCCGCCGGGTTTCGACTTTACCATTCACGCTGACTTCACCAATCTGAATCAGCACTTTGGCTTCGCCGCCTGTCGGCACAGCCTGCACCCATTTCAGAAACTGGTCAAGCCGGATAGTTTGGGGAGGTGGGTTATCCATAGAAAGTCAAAAGTCAAAAGAAAGTCAAAAGTTCAGAAGTCACGTCAGAGGGACATCCCGTTTGGATTCTAGATAGCCGATTTTGGAAGAGAGCGCAGTCAGGTGTGATGGCAACCGGGATATATCGCAACCGGAATACCCGGAATACAATGAAAAGCCCGCGCCACCTGAGACACTACAAGAGATTATCCGAAATCATCCATCATCGCTGATCCACCCGTTTCTACCCGTTTTATCCTCCCCTGGGCTTCTCCATTTTGCGCCGATGAACATCGACATCACCACCCCCGCAATTTTGTTTCCCACCATTTCGCTGCTGCTGCTGGCTTATACCAATCGCTTTGTGGCGCTGGCCAGCATCATCCGCAACCTGCACGCCAGCCACCAAAGCAAGCCTGACCCGATGCTACGGCAAGAGATTGCCAGTCTGCGCTATCGCATCAAGTTAATTCGCAATATGCAGGCCTGGGGCGCGGCGAGTCTGCTGTTCAGCGTAATTTGCATCCTGCTGCTGTTCTTGGGGTTTGAAACCGCAGGTCGGTGGATATTTGCCGTCAGCCTAGTGATGATGCTGATTTCACTGGCACTGTCGCTGCGGGAAATTCAGCTTTCGGTCGTGGCGCTAGATCTGCACCTGCGGGATGTCGAGCAAGAGCGGGAACGGGGGCGATCGCCCGACTATTTCTAGCCTTCCTTGCAACTGCTTTAAGGAAGTTTTCATCCGATGGCAACAATTGCAAGGCGATCGCCCAACTATTTCTAGCCTTCTTCGCAACTATTAACTACCTCTTAGTAACCACCTCTTAGAAACCACCTCTTTTGTTGTATCCCGTTTGTTGTCCCATACCATCTGTGGATGGCTCAACCGCCACAGTTGTCAATTCTTATATCAATAGGGCTTACGCAGTTGGACTATTTCTCGCGGGCTGCACCCGCGAGAAATAGTCCGAAATCCAAAAAATTCATCGCAGGTGCGTAAGTCCTGATCAATTCTTGGAAGTTTGAGAACCTTGTCACGGTCTAGTATCTGTCCCTAGCCTCTGTAGTACGAGGCACGGCAGTACGAGACACAGCGCGTTAATTCTATGACCAGCGATAGATCTCTTCTGGCTCATCCCGCCATACAATCAAAAATTTAAGGTGTTGCTGTGAATTGAAATTACTGGAAAGACCCACACTACCCAACACAATGCTCACCCGACACAACGCCCACCCGACACAACGCTCAACAGTCAAACCAAAATCCAAAATCAGAATCAGCACAAGGTTCTCTGCACAGTTCCTTTCACAGAAAATCGCATAGACAATCAGCCCTTTGCCATGGCTAGGTCATTGCTTACAGTGGGTGACCCTGCACCCTGGTTCACCGCCCCCTCCACCAGCAACCCCCGCTATCACTTTGACTCCGTAGCCGGACGCTACGTGGTGCTGTGTTTCTTCGCCTCCGCCAGCGTTCCCGTCAGCCAGCAAGTGCTGAAGTTGCTGTTTCAGCATCGGGCGATATTCAACGATTCCCACTGCTGCTTTTTTGGAGTCAGCATCGATCCACAGGATCAGGCACAGGCAAGAGTGCAAGAATCCATTCCTGGCATTCGCTTTTTTTGGGATTTTGACCAGTCGGTAAGTCGGCAATATGGCGTTTTAGACGAAGCCACCCAGAGCTACACACCCTGCACTTACATTCTGGATGAGCGGCTGCGAGTGCTGGGTGTGCTACCCTTTGGCAACCAACCCGAACAGCACGTCGCCCTATTGGTCAAAATCCTGGAGCAACTGCCCCCGCTGACCAATGCCGAACCCGCTGCCGTACAAGCGCCTGTGCTGGTGGTGCCCCGCATCTTTGAGCCAGACTTGTGCCAAGCATTGATCGATTACTATAACCAGCACGGCGGCGCAGAATCGGGCTTTATGCGCGAAGTGGAGGGGCGCACGGTGGCAGCGCTCGACCACAGCTTTAAGCGGCGCAAGGATCAGGAAATTTTGGATGAAACCCTACGAAATGCGGCGATGTATCGCATCCACGATCGCCTCACTCCCGAAATCGCCAAAGCCTTTCAGTTTCGTGCCACCCGCATCGAGCGCCATATCGTCGCCTGCTATGACAGCTACTCCGGCGGCTTTTTCAAGCCCCACCGCGACAACACTACCAAGGGCACTGCCCACCGTCGCTTTGCCGTGTCGCTAAACCTCAACACAGGCGAATACGAGGGCGGCAAGCTGCGGTTTCCCGAATTTGGCAAACAAACTTATGAAGCTCCCGCAGGCGGCGCGGTGGTATTTTCCTGCTCGCTGCTGCACGAGGCCACGCCCGTCACCCAAGGACTCCGCTATGCCTATCTGCCCTTCCTCTACGACGATGCAGCCGCCAAAATTCGCGAAGAAAATCGGCAATTCCTCGTCGTCGAGTGAGCCGCGCTCACCCTTGCACTTGCAGCCAGCCGAAAAATTTCTCCGACGGTGAGCCGCACCGCCTTGGCAAACGCAGACACAGGCAGCACGCTGGCTAGCTTGTCAAACCACTGCACCGACTGGTTTGCGCCGTAGACGAAGATACAGCCCTCTTCTAGGTCGAGCAGCCAGCCTAGTTCCGTGCTGTGGCTCAGGCAGTGCAGAATGTTGCGAATCCCCCTAGACTAGCTCTGTCCTGGCGAGAGGATTTCTATTGCCCAGTCGGGCGGCCGGTTGAGCGTGTTTGCCACCTCGCCGCTGCTGTCTCTGGGAATGCGATTGGCACAAAAAACCGCGATGTCGGGAATGGTGGAGTGTCCTCCAAAGGTGTAGCGCAGTCCTGGGTAAGCGCGTCCTATTTTCGGTGGCTTGAGCGCTGCGTTAATCGCGCTGGTCAAATCGCCCTGAAGAGCGCTGTGTTTTCCCTGAGGCGTGGACTTTTGCATGATATTGCCATCGATGAATTCGCTGGCGGGCTTGGTTTCCGGCAGCGCCAGAAATTCTTCCAGGGTCATTAAATCTCTTGCATGAATGCTGTTTTGAGGGTGTGAATCGTAGCGCGGCGGTACCGCGCCACGATTCACGCAAGAAGTCTATTGGTTTGTGGGAACTTGCACCATGACACAGGCTCTAAGGACAAAGGGTGAACTGAAGAGGGAGCAGGAGGGAGATTAGGATTTAAGTGCTGAATTTATTTTAGGCGATCGCCCTCCTGCACTATGCCTTGGCTCCTCAAACCCCAGCATTCTGGAGTAGCCCTGCTCACTCGACCCCAATCAACTCAAACTCATCTGTAAACTCATCTGTGTAAATGCGTAATCAATGCGTAAGCCCTAAAAATAAATGCGTAGGCTCTAAAAATTCTGGATGCAAAGCGATGATGAGATGATGGACAGGGTGATGAATATCCAACCGCAAATCTAGAGTGTCCCCCTCAACCGTCCTGTCGCACAATGTCTTACTATATCCCGCCCAAATTCCTGGATCGCCTCGCGGTACATATCACGAAGAACTTTCTGGCACTGCCCAATGTGAAAGTGCCGCTGATTTTGGGGATTCATGGCCGCAAAGGCGAGGGCAAAACCTTTATGTGCGAACTGGTGTTTAAGCGCATGGGGCTGGGGGCAGTGTATATGTCGGCGGGCGAGTTGGAAAGTCCTGATGCGGGCGATCCGGCGCGGCTGATTCGGCTGCGCTATCGGGAGGCGGGGGAGTGGAGCCGCACCCACGGGCGCATGGCGGTGCTGATGATCAACGACGTGGATGCGGGCATTGGGCGGGTAGATGCCAGCACGCAATATACCGTAAACACGCAGTTGGTCAACGCCACGCTGATGAACATTGCCGACAATCCGACCAATGTGCAGCTTCCGGGCAGCTACGACGCAGAGCCGACCCAGCGAATTCCCATCATTGTGACGGGCAACGACTTTGCAACGCTGTATGCGCCGCTGATCCGCGATGGGCGAATGGAGAAATTCTTTTGGGACCCGACGCGGGAGGATCGGCTGGGCATTGTGGCGGGTATTTTTGAGGCAGATGGCGTTCCCCGCTCGGATGTCGAAGCGCTGGTGGATCACTTCTCTGAGCAGGCGACGGACTTCTTTGGCGCGCTGCGATCGCGCCTTTATGACGAGCAGATTCGCACGCTTATCTACCAAGTCGGCATTGACAAGATCTCTCAAGCGGTGGTTCACAGTGACGGCAAGCCGACGGAATTTCAAAAACCCGACTTTAGCCTGCCGCATTTGATAGAGATTGGTACAGAAATGGTGCAGGAACAGGAACGGATTCGTGAATTGCGGCTGGTATCTGAATATCACGAGGTGCTGAAGGGCGATCGCCCCCGCCCTGGAAACCGGGCAAGCCATTCGGTCAGCAGGTCTGATAAATACTTTATGTATTATGGCGATCGCCCAGACACTCCCAGATCAAACTCCTCACAGTCCTCAAATGGGAACAGCATGGTATCCTCCCAGAGTTCACCCGTTAGAATGCGACACACCATCCCGGCAGCGGTCGCAGAGGAAATTCGCAGCATATTAGCAGGAGGTCTGAAACTCGGCATCGAGTACGTGGATGAGCGCCGCTATCGCATGGGGTCTTGGCAGTGTTTTGGAACCTATGAGGGAGGCTCAGAGAGAAGTCTAGAAGAGGCGATCGCCGCTCTGGAACGCTGCATAGCAGAACACCCCAAGGATTACATTCGCCTCGTTACCATCGACAAACAGCGCAACCGCATGGGCGATCGCCTGATTCAGCGTCCGTAGCTGTTAGCAGGCAAGATTCGAGGACGTGCCACAAACCAGCGCACAGCAAATGAGAGTGCAGCAAATCAAAGCAGCAAATCAAAGCAGCAAATCAAAGCAGCAAATCAAAGCAGCAAATCAAAAAAGTGGAAATCATGGGCGAGGAACAGCGCGAGGGAACCGAGCCTCGCAAAAAACACAAGTTTGACTGGGGCTGGCGGACGGTGCTGATTGCGGCGGCTCTCTTCTGGGTGCTGTGCAGCATTTTTGCGCTGCAACGGTTTTACAACTTCTTCCCAACGTTTGTGTCATTCGACCAGGGCATCTTCAACCAGGTGTTTTGGAATAGCTTGCACGGGCGCTGGTTTGAAAGCTCTCTCTCCTCTAGCGAATCGAGCGCAGTGCAGTTGGATAATCAACTGCCGGAGGTGTTTTATCGCCGCCTCGCGCAGCATTTCACCCCAGCGCTGCTGCTGTGGCTGCCAGTTTATGCGCTGTTTCAGTCGCCTGCGGGGCTGTCGCTGCTGCAAGTAACGCTGATGACGGCGGGCGGGCTGGTGCTGTATGCCCTGGCGCGTCACTATCACCCGCCCCATGTGTCAGCGCTGATTGCCGTCAGCTATTTCTGTGCAAATGCAGTGATCGCGCCAACGCTGGCCAATTTCCACGATTTTTCCCAGATTCCGCTGTTTGTTTTTGGCTTGCTGTGGGCAATGGAGAAGCGGCGCTGGTGGCTATTTGCGCTGCTGCTGGGGCTGACGCTGGTGGTGCGCGAGGATGCGGGGGTGATCACGTTTGGCGTGGGCTTCTATATGGCTGCGTCGCGGCGGTTTTTGTGGGCGGGGGTGGCGGTGTGTGTCCTCAGTTTGGGCTATATGCTGCTGCTGACGAATTGGGTGATGCCGCTGTTTGCACCCGATATTTCGCGGCGGTTTATGGTGGAGCAGTTTGGGCAGTTTACCAATGGGCAAGAAGCCTCGACGCTGGAGGTGCTGTGGGCAATTCTCCGGAGTCCCGACAAGGTTTTGGCAGAGGTGGTCAACCCGCCCGGGCGCACCCTCAGCTATGTCTTGGCGCAATGGCTGCCGCTGGCGTTTGTGCCCGTGATTTCGCTGGATGCGTGGCTGCTCACGGGGTTTCCGCTGCTGAAGCTGCTGCTGCAACAGGACCCCACCGCCCTGTCGATGCATCTGCGCTATGCGGTGTCGCTGGTTCCGGGCTTGTTCTACGGTGCAATTCTCTGGTGGCACAAGCATCCCCACTGGTTTCGCCCCCGCTTGCGGCAGTTTTGGCTATTTTGCCTAGGGCTGGCGCTGCTGTTCACCGTTACGTCAAACCCCAACCGGGCGCTGTCGGTGTTCATTCCTGACTCGATCCAGCCGTGGGTCTACACCTCGCCTGCCCGCCAGTGGGAACATGCCCAGGCCGTGCGATCGCTCTTGCGCCAAATCCCCGCCGATGCCAGTGTCACTGCAACGGGGAACATCGTGGCCCATCTCTCCAGCCGCCGCGAGGTCTTGCGCTATCCGGGCACGCGCCTGATCAACGACGACCGCAAGCAAATTGGCGTGGAATATGCCGTGCTGGATTTTTGGTATCCGCTGCGCTTTTCACCGGCCTTTCCCGACGAAGCCAGAAGCTTTTTTGGTATGACCAATCGCGTCCTCGGCTGGCTCCGAGACGGCAGTTTTGGACTGGTGGATTTTCAGGATGGTGTCGCCCTGCTGCGGCGCGGCGTGCCGTCTAGTCCCGAAGCCGCTGCCGCTTGGAACCAGTTTCACCAGCCGCTGGACTAAGCCACCCGACGGAACTTGAATCGCTTGAATAGAATGGTCTTTTGGAGTCTCTTTCCCCTGCCGCCATGAACGCCTTTGAACCGTCCGCCGCCGAAACGCCTGCTGCCCCGAAACTATACGAGGGCAAGGCCAAAATCCTCTACGCCACAGACGATCCCGAAGTCTTGCTAACCTTCTTTAAAGACGATGCAACCGCATTTAACGCCCAAAAGCGGGGCACGATTGCTGGCAAAGGTGAGGTGAATTGCGCCATGTCGCAACACTTGTTTCGCCTGCTGGAGGCGCAGGGCGTGCCGACCCACCTGATCGACTGCCCCACAGCAACCACTATGCGGGTGCGGCGGGTGTCGATTGTGCCGCTGGAGGTGGTCGTCAGGAACATTGCAGCGGGGAGTCTCTGTCAACAGACTGGGTTGGAATTGGGAACCCCAATCAGTCCGCCGCTGGTGGAGTTTTATTTGAAAAACGATGCCCTCGGCGACCCACTGCTGACGGAGGATCGGCTGCGCGTGATGGGGCTGGCTACGCCCGATCAGGTGCAGCAACTCCGGGAGATGGCGCTGAGGGTCAACCAGGTGCTGTCTGACTTCTTTCATCAGTGTGGGATTACGCTGGTGGACTTCAAGCTGGAGTTTGGAGTCGACGGGGCGGGCAAGCTGCTGCTGGCGGATGAGATTAGTCCCGATACGTGCCGCCTGTGGAATCAGGCGGAGTCTGACCCCAACCGCAGGGTGATGGATAAAGACCGATTTCGGCGCGATTTGGGCGATGTGGAGGCTGCGTACCAGCAGGTTTTACAGCGAGTTCTGGCACAAAGCGTCTAGAAGTGTCTTACCAATGCTGTAAAATTGCTCCGTTTGCTCGGAACCGCGATTCGCGAAGCGATCCCTACGGGAATCGCACTCGGTTGGTCAATCCTGATCAGCATATTGATCTAGCCTATGCAGGCTAGACGATGCCAGTGCGCTGATCAAATCGTTTCCGGCTGGACTCGCCGATTGTTTTGCTTAGTTCTTGCTGTCTGTGGTGTGTGGACGTGTTAAAACCTATGCGCTTTTCTCCAGTCGTGTTGGCGGCGATCGCCATTTCTTCCGTTTCAGGTCTTGCGGCTCCGGCGGCACGCGCTCAGACTGCCCCCCTTTCCGAGCAATTATCCCAACGTCAGATTCAGCGATCGCCCGATGAGTCAGAGGATGCCGCCGCCCTGCCGGGTTTGGCAAAACCTGACCTGTTGCCGGGGGCGATCGCCCGCGCTGAGGTCGATGCGGCATTGGGTACTCCAGAAGGGGCGATCGCGGCGGCTCCAGTTCCAGCAAATTCGGCAAATTCGGCAAACCCGGCAACCGTCAGCGCCACTGTGCTAGCCGGCCAGCTTTCGCACAAGCCCGCCGAACCCCAACGGGCAGCCGCCGCAACCCCATCCGCGAATCTAGGGACTGCCGACCCTACGGGCATCTCTACCCTGTCAGAACTAGCCGCACCCCAGACGGGACCCTCTCGCCTGGGCGACCCGATTGAACTGGCCCAGTTTGTCCCCCAACCCCAGCCCGCCCCAGGTGAAGCCACCCCTCCTCAGGAAGAACCGCGTGTGCTGGTGTCTGAGTTGGTGGTCAGTGGGGCCCCCAGCCCGGAGCTAGAAGACGCAGTATTCAACGCCATCAGCACTCGCGCTGGCGCAACCACCACCCGCACCCAGCTTCAGCAAGACATTAACGCTGTGTTTGCTACGGGCTTTTTCTCGGACGTGCGGGCGGTTCCCGAAGACACACCGCTGGGCGTGCGAGTGACCTTTGTGGTGCAGCCCAACCCCGTGCTGACGGCAGTGCAGATCCAGGGCAACGAGGTGCTGCCCCAGCAGGTGGTTGACCAGACTTTCGGCGCGCAATACGGCCGTGTGTTGAACCTGAACCAACTCCAGACAGGCATTCGCAGCATCAACCGCTGGTATCAGGACAACGGCTATGTGCTGGCGCAGATAATCGACGCACCCCGCATCAGCCAGGATGGCGTGGTCACCCTGTCGGTGGCAGAGGGTGTGATTGAGGATATCAACGTCGCCTTTCAAACGGAAGATGGCGAAACCGAAGACGACGACGGCAACCCGATTCGCGGACGCACCCGCGCGTTCATCATCACGCGGGAGTTTGAAACCAAGCCAGGGGACGTGTTCAACCAAAACCAGATTCAGCAAGACCTCCAGCGGGCGTTTCGACTGGGGCTATTCGACGACTTGCAGGTGACGCTGAATCCGGGCGACGACCCCCGCAAGGTGGACGTGACCATCAATGCGGTGGAGCGCAGTAGCGGCTCGATCTCTGCTGGGGTGGGCGTGAGTTCGGCTAGCGGCTTGTTTGGCACGGTCAGCTATCAGGAGCAAAACCTGGGCGGCAACAACCAGCGGCTGGGCGCAGAGGTGCAGTTTGGTCAGCGGGATTTGCTGTTTGACATCAGCTTTACTGATCCCTGGATAGCAGGGGACCCCAACCGTACCTCCTATACAGTCAATGCCTTTAGCCGTCGGTCGATTCCACTGGTGTTTCAGGGCGGCGAGACAGAGGTGACGCTGGAAAATGGCGATCGCCCCCGCGTGCGGCGGATTGGGGGTGGTGTCACCTTTGGTCGTCCCTTGGGCGACGGCTGGCGAGCGACCGCCGGCTTGCAATACCAGAACATTCGCCTGCAAGACTCCGATGGCGATTTGGCTCCGGTAGACGAATTGGGCAACCGACTGAGCTTTAGCGAATCAGGCACAGATGACATCTTGCTGGTGCAGCTCAGCGCCAGCCAGGATCGCCGCGATAGCGCTGTTGCTCCTACACGGGGCTATAACCTGCGAATTGCGACGGATCAATCGATTCCAGTCGGTCAGGGCAACATTTTCTTCAACCGACTGCGGGGCAGCTACAGCCGCTACTTTCCGGTCAATATCACCGACTTTTCGGAGGGTCCCGAAACGCTGGCCTTCAACGTGCAGGGCGGCGTGGTGCTAGGGGATCTGCCGCCCTACGAAGCTTTTTCCCTAGGCGGCACAGACTCGGTGCGCGGCTATGAAGCAGGCGACGTGGGTAGCGGTCGCGCTTTTGTGCTGGGCACGGTAGAATATCGCTTCCCCATCTTTTCAATTGTGGGCGGCGTGCTGTTTGTAGATGTGGGCAGCGACCTGGGGACGGGCAGCGACGTGCCAGGGCAGCCGGCCGTCGTGCGCGACAAGCCAGGAACCGGGATTGGTTTTGGGTTGGGGCTTCGGGTGCAGTCGCCAATTGGCGCAATCCGGGTAGACCTGGGCTTTAATGATGAAGGCGACAGTCGAATTCACTTTGGCATTGGGGAACGATTCTAAGAGTAGTCTTATCAGACTTATCAGGCTTATCAGGTTTTGATACCGCCATTTGGGCGATCGCCATGGAACAAGTCCTCTCCTTCTCCGGCAATCCATCCGCCCACCGCAGCGGAGCCTCTGCGTCCCCCGGCCTGCTGAGGGATCAGCAGCAAACTCTTGCCAGTCCGCTAGTGCAGGCTGGTGTTGGGCTGCACTTGGGCAAACTCACCCAGGTCAGGGTTTTGCCTGCCCAGCCAGGGGATGGGCGCTATTTTGTGCGGGTGGATTTGCCGGATCAGCCTGCTATTCCTGCCCATATTGACCAGGTGCGCGAGACGCGGCTTTCGACAGAGCTGGCGGTGGAAACAGACGGTGGCATTGCCAGCGTCCGCACGGTGGAACACCTGCTCGCAGCGCTGGTGGGCATGGGGATCGACAACGCCCGCATTGAAATCGACGGGCCCGAAGTGCCCCTGCTGGATGGTTCTGCTCTGGACTGGGCAAGGGCGATCGCCACCGCTGGGATCACTCCCCAGTCTATTCCCCACACCCTCATTCCCCTGGCAGAACCCATCTGGGTGCGCCACGACGATGCGTTTGTGGCTGCGATCCCCGCTCCCGAACTGCGCTTCAGCTATGGCATTGACTTTGACCTGCCCGCCATTGGCAACCAGTGGGCAAGCTGGTCGCCTGGCGCAGAACCCTTTGAAACGGCGATCGCCCCCGCCCGCACCTTTGGGCTGGCGCATCAAATTGACCAGTTGCGATCGCTTGGTCTGATTCGCGGTGGCAGCCTCGACAACGCCCTCGTATGCGGCCCCGACGGATGGCTAAACCCACCGTTGAGATTTTCAAATGAGCCAGTGCGTCATAAACTTTTAGACTTAGTAGGAGATGTCAGTCTGCTCGGCTGGATGCCCTTGGCACACCTGGTTGCCTACAAAGCGAGTCACCACCTGCACACCGAGCTGGCTCGCCGCCTTCGACAAACCCCGTCTGCCCCTAGCACCGCTGCTGCCTGATCTCCCAATCCCAGTTTCCGCAGCCCTTTCACCGCTTTTGCCCGGCCTCTGCTGCCCTTCTCAAGCCCCCGATTTCATTATTTCCCTCCTATTCCCCTTTGTCAGCCCATGACCATCTTGACCGACCTTCATACCACTGTTTCTCCCACCCAGACCGAACCAGAGGCGATTCCTGCAACGCCATCAGCACCACCAACCGTGCTTTCGGTAGAGGACATTCACAAACTCCTGCCGCATCGCTATCCGTTCTCTTTGGTCGATCGAATCATCGAATTCGTTCCCGAAAAACGGGCCGTGGGCATCAAAAATGTTACGTTCAATGAACCCCACTTTCAGGGCCATTTTCCCGGTCGCCCGATCATGCCAGGGGTATTGATTGTAGAAGCCATGGCCCAGGTCGGGGGCGTGGTGCTGACGCAGATGGCCGACGTGCAAGACGGTCTGTTTATGTTTGCAGGCATCGACAAAGTGCGGTTTCGCCGCCCGGTCGTGCCTGGCGACCAGATCATCATGAGCGTAGAGCTACTCTGGGTCAAAAAGCGCCGTTTTGGCAAGATGTATGGACGCGCCGAGGTAGACGGGCAATTGGCTGCTGAAGGCGAACTGATGTTTTCATTGGTGGACTGACCCTTGACTACTCTGATTCACCCTACGGCTGTTATTCATCCCGACGCTGAGCTGCATCCGACGGTTCAGGTTGGGGCCTATGCAGTGGTCGGCAATCGGGTGAAGGTGGGCCCGGGCACCGTCATCGGGGCCCACGTAGTTCTGGATGGCTGGACAGAAATCGGGGCCCGCAACCAGATTTTTCCGGGTGCGGCTATCGGGCTGCCGCCCCAGGATTTGAAATACGACGGCGCGATCACCCAGGTCAAAATCGGCGACGACAACCTGATTCGGGAATATGTAACCATCAATCGCGCCACCTACACGGGCGAGGCAACGGTGATTGGCAACGGGAATCTGCTGATGGCTTATGTGCATGTGGGGCACAACTGCGTCATCGAAGACCGCGTGGTGATTGCCAACAGCACTGCGCTGGCGGGTCATGTGCATATCGAGTCGCGGGCGACGATTAGCGGCGTGTTGGGTATTCATCAGTTTGTGTGGGTCGGGCGGCTGGCAATGGTCGGTGGCATGAGTCGGATTAACCGCGACGTGCCCCCCTATATGCTGGTGGAGGGCAACCCGGCCAGAGTGCGATCGCTCAATCTGGTGGGCCTGCGCCGCTCTGGGCTGATGGATGCTGACCAAGGGCGCACCTATCAAGCACTCAAAAAAGCCTTTCGCACCCTCTATCGCGCTGGGCTGCCGCTAAATCAGGCGATTGAGCAACTTGACCTGTTGCCCGACTGCGAACCCTTGCAACATCTGCGGCAATTCTTGCAATTGTCGCAACTGCCGAGCCGCCGGGGGCTGATTCCGGGAAGCGGTCGCAGCCGAGGCGCAGACTGATGGGGGCTGTTGGGCTAGTCCACCCGCCTGGGGCCAGGGTGGCTCGAATTTTGATCAGCACGGGCGAGGTGTCGGGCGACTTGCAGGGGGCGCTGCTGGTGGAGGCGCTGAGGCGGCAGGCAGAGAAACGCGGCCTGGCGCTGGAGATTTTGGCGCTGGGGGGCGATCGCATGGCGGCAGCCGGGGCAACGCTATTGGGCAACACCACCGCCATCGGTTCTGTTGGCATTGTGGAAGCGCTGCCCTTTGTGCTGCCGACGCTGCTGCTTCAGCGGCGAGTCCAGCAGCAGTTGCAGCAGCAGCCGCCGGATTTGGTGGTGATGATTGACTACTTTGGGCCAAACTCGCGCCTTGGCACCTACATGCGCCGTCATTTTCCTCAGGTTCCGCTGATTTACTACATTGCGCCGCAGGAGTGGGTGTGGTCCCTGAGTCCGGCCAAAACCCAGCAGGTGATTCGCCTGAGCGATCGCCTGTTGGCCATTTTTCCCCAAGAAGCCCGCTATTACGAAAAATGGGGTGCAAAGGCTACCTACGTTGGGCATCCCTTGGTGGATCGCGTGGCGACTTTTCCTAGCCGTGCCGACGCCCGCCAGCAGTTGGGCATTGCGGAGGATCAGGTGGCGATCGCCCTCTTGCCTGCCTCTCGCCACCAGGAAGTCAAACACCTGCTGCCCGTGCTGTGTCAAGCGGCACAGCAAATTCAAGCCGCCCTGCCCCAGGCGCACCTGTGGATTCCCCTATCGCTATCGCAGTTTCGCTCCCCCATCGAGCAGGCGATTCAGCGCTACGGGCTGCGGGCCACGATCGTCACCGAGCAGCCCCAGACCGTGATTGCTGCTGCCGACCTGGCGCTGACCAAATCTGGCACGGCCAACCTGGAAATTGCCCTAGCAGGCGTGCCCCAGGTGGTCATCTATCGCGTCAGCCGCGTCACCGCGTGGATTGCCCGCCGCTTCCTGAAGTTCTCGATTCCCTTTATGTCGCCGCCCAACCTGGTGATGATGGAACCGATCGTGCCAGAACTGTTGCAAGAAGCCGCCACCCCAGACCATATCGCCCGCGAAGGGCTGGCGCTGTTGCTTGACCCAGACCGTCGCCGCCAAACCCAGCAAGACTACGCCCGATTGCGCCAGGTGCTAGGGGCCGGCGGGGTGTGCGATCGGGCGGCGGGGGAAGTGCTGGATATGCTGGCGCAGCCAGAGATGGGACGGGCAGTGCCGTAGAAGTGTCGTAGAGAAGTATGATCCTGGAAAAACCGTGTTGGAGGCTTCCATGACCACCCCCCTCACCGTTCCCCCAGATCTGTCCTTTGAGCAGGCGATCGCCCTGACGCAAGACCTGATGGCGCAAATGGAGGCCGGCACCCTGTCAGCAGAGGCAGAAGAACAGGCGATCGCCGCTCTGGTTGCCAGCGAAAACGGGGCGCGGGGCTTTTTCGTCACCTATCTCACCAGCGACAGCGCCCTAGCGGATGCACCCTCAGAGGCGGTGGTCAAGGCGCTGCAATCTTCTCCAGAAACGGTGGCGGAACTGCTGGTGAAAAATGTGGCCATGTCCTCGGCAATGGCGATCGCCCACCGCCGCAACCAAAACGAAGACATGGCGCAGGGTTCCGAGCGCGTTAGCCGCCGCACACAAGATCTGATTCGCCGGGTCAATCTGCCGCTAGTGACTGAAAAGGCTCAGCAACTCTGCAACAGCGCCAAAACAGGCGACGGCCCCTACGCCGACTTCCTCAACCGCTGGCGCTATGACGATGAGCAGCGAGCGGTGATTCGGGCGGCGCTAGAGGGCATTTAGCTAAAATT
>JBDNCP010000125.1:0-14554 GCA_046719575.1 Cyanobacteriota bacterium | reverse complement strand
TAAAGAACAGATGAAGACGACGAGTTTCAACCGTAGAAGTACGAGTTTTGCTTGACATCCCAAAATAAACTCTGCTTAATACTAAAAGTTTCGATCACTACGCCTTCCTTCAGTGTTGCTACTGGTCTTGGTTTATGACAGCCGAAGCCGCTGGCGATCGCCCGCTAAGCGAGTTAGCTTAGCAGTCGTTCAATAGCAGGCTCGTTTCGCTATGTTGTTTGGGCTGTTTGGGCTGTTTGGGTTACCGCTCTAGGCTGGCGATCCAGCAGCACACAGTTGCCTAGGCACTTTGCATCATGACAACAGCACATTGCTGCTAGATCCGTCCAGTCGCGGGTGCCGAGTAGCCGTCCTTAAAGCGTATCTAATCTAGCTATATGTCTCATTTGCGTGCTGTGCCAAAGCAATTTGGCTTGATCAAGCCATTTTGTCCGGTCAAACTTAGCAAAGATAGAATAGGTCTAAAGAGGTCTGAAGCACGGGTTCAGCTAGGTCAAGGGAGTTCACTCCGCTGGGCAGTTGAACGAGTTTGCGAGAAGCTAGAGGCGCACTCCAAAAGTCGCGAACAGGTTTTTCGCTGGGGCGATCGCAGATCCTCTAGAAGGCAAGTTCTCGCACGGTACGCAGTTTGAGCGCTGATTCATCTGAAGCCTCAAAAGATCCAAAAAGATCCAAGGCTTAGAAGACTTGATGACTCTTCTCCAGAACAGTTTCGAGAAGAACCCTCTAAATCAGACACCCTCTCTCAGGTTTAACCATGAACTCAAACACCTCTAGCAACACCCTCTTCCCAAATCAGAAAACAGACCGAAAGCCAAGCCTTTGGCAACAACTAAAACTGTGGATTCGTCAAGACATCGTTGCAGACGATCCGTGGGACGTGAATACCTATTTCCCAGAAGAAGACCCGTCAGAAGCTCTTTACACAGAAGCTCTTCACAAAGGAACTGTAGAGAACACAAAGGAACTGTAGAGAAGTAGAGAGCCGAAACCAGGAAATTGAATCTGGAACGAGTATCTACCCAAATACTCACGCTGAGCTTGTATAGTACAAGTTTCGTTGCTCCTGACAAAACCATTTCTGGCAGAGTTCACAATACCTTTACAAACTCCCGCAAATTGTAATGCGAGTTTGTAGATAGCTGCTCCCTTTCTCCTTCTCTCAGCGCAACTTTAAACACCCGAATCATTAGGAGTGTTGAGGCTTGGGAGGAGTATTGAGGCTTGGGTGTAAACCCTTACAAACGTCCTCCCAAACGAAACACATTTCTGTCCTATGGAGGCATGTAGAGGCACCCCCCAGCGGGGTGTGCCTTTTACGGCCCATTTAGGGTTGCTCTAACACAGACAATAGACTTCTTGCGCGAATCGTGGCGCGGTACCGCCGCGCTACAATTCACACCCTCAAAACAGCATTCATGCAAGAGGTTTAATTAAGTAGGTAGATGTTAATAAACCCAAAAATAAACCCAAACCCTACGCGAGCAGCGCAGGGTTTAGAATCCGGTTTTTAATTTGGTTTACCTACGTATCGGATTATATACACTCTCCGACAGCCAAATGCAGCTGTGAATTTATCTGTCGTCGAGCTGTCGTTGAGCCAGCAAAATGCCTCCGAATGCAGAAACCACATCCGAAGGCGCCTTGAAAATAAATTTGCAAAAAATAGATTTGCAAAAACAGTGGCAAAGCCTTATGGGGCTACGAAAGTCTTTCTGCCAAACCTAGCCAAAACGACCGCTCACGTAGTCCTGTGTGGCAACCTGTTGGGGATTGTTAAAGATTTGCTGGGTTGGGGCATATTCCACCAGATAGCCCATCTTGCCACCCTTTTCAGTCGCCTGCGCGTTGAAGAAGGCTGTCATGTCAGACACGCGAGAGGCCTGCTGCATGTTGTGCGTCACGATGATGATCGTGTAATCCTGCTTCAGTTCTTGCATCAATTCCTCAACCCGCAGCGTCGAGATCGGGTCAAGCGCCGAGCAGGGTTCGTCCATCAGCAGCACTTCTGGCTCAATGGCGATCGCCCGCGCAATGCAAAGTCTCTGCTGCTGTCCACCCGACAGCGACAGACCGCTTTCCTTCAGCTTATCCTTCACCTCATCCCACAGCGCCGCCGCCCGCAGAGAACGCTCCACCAGTGTATCCATGTCACCCTTATAACCGTTGATTCGGGCCCCAAAGGCAATGTTCTCGTAGATTGACTTCGGGAACGGGTTGGGCTTTTGGAACACCATCCCAATCCGGCGACGCAGTTCAATCGGGTCAACGCTGGGGTCATAGATATCTACACCGTGGTAGGTAATCTTGCCCTCAATGTGGGCCCCCGGAATCAAGTCATTCAACCGATTAAAACAGCGCAAAACCGTACTCTTGCCACAACCCGATGGGCCAATAAACGCCGTGATTTTGCGGTTGGGAATATCTAGATATACGTCCTTCACAGCCATTACAGGGCCATAAAAGTAGGACGTTTTTTCAACCTTAAAGGCAGTACCCGTATCCACAGAAGAACTCGTTTGCATGAATAACTTACCTCAAATAACAAATGCAGCAGTTAGAGAACGACCACTGGGGCCCCGCAACGTGGCGATCGCCCCCTCTCTAGAGAACCTAAAACTTGCGCTGAAACCGATTTCGCAAGTAGATTGCAACGGAATTCATCAGCAGCAACAGCACCATCAGCACAATAATCCCAGCCGCCGAGTTGATATGAAACGGTTTCTGAGGACGAGACACCCAGTTGTAAATCTGAATCGGCAGTGCCGTAAACGGATCTTTCCAGGATTGCGGCAAAAATGAAATAAACGTCAGCGCCCCAATTGTAATCAGAGCCGCTGTTTCACCAATCGCACGAGACAATGCCAGAATCGTCCCCGTCAAAATTCCCGGAAATGCCTGAGGCAAAATCTGATCTCGCACCACCTGCCAGCGCGTTGCGCCCAGCGCAAAGCCTGCTAGACGGAGACTATCAGGCACAGTCCTCAGCGCCTCGCGAGTGGACACAATGATCACCGGCAACACAAGCAGTGCCAGCGTCAAGCCGCCCGCTAGCAGGCTTCGCCCACCAGTAATCGGCTCCATCAAGCGCACAAACGCCGCCAAACCCAACAGTCCGTAAATAATCGAAGGCACACCCGCCAGATTGGAGATATTGATCTCAATGATGTTTGCCAGCCAGCCACCTGAGACAAACTCTTCCAAAAAGATGCCTGCACCAATGCCAATCGGGAAGGAAAAGAGCGCAACGATAAACAGCAAGTAAATCGACCCCACCAGCGCCGATAGTAGGCCCGCTTCCTCGGCACGACGAGAGGGAAAGCTAGTGAGAAACTGCCAATTCAGCCGAGGTATACCATCCGTCAGCACGTCAAGCAGCAAAATCACCAGAACTAGCAGCGAAATTGCGATCGCCGTCAAAGCTGCAATCCTGAAGATGCGATCCCAGCGATAGCGCTGCGCCATTGCAGGTCTAAACTGGCTCTCACTGGCTGGCGAAAAGTCGCCCGAAATCTGAGGGTTTTGAACTGTCATTCGTACTTCTCCCGGAAACGACGGACGACCCAGAAACTAAGAATGTTAAGTGCCAGAGTCATTAGAAACAGGGTCATCCCAACTGCAAAGATAGACTTGTAAGCGAGCGATCCTGCGGGCGTATCGCCTAAACTAACCTGCACAATAAATGCAGTCATTGTCATCACAGGCACTAGCGGATTGAAGCCCAGCGTTGGGTTTTGTCCGGCTGCCAGCGACACGATCATCGTTTCGCCGATGGCGCGAGATACTGCCAAAATGAACGATGCCACAATGCCCGATAGCGCTGCTGGAACCACGACCGATGTAATCGTCTCGCGCTTGGTTGCGCCCACCGCATAGGCCCCCTGACGCAAGCTATTCGGCACTGAATAGATCGCGTCTTCGCTAAGAGAAGCAACCAGCGGAATAATCGAAACGCCCAAGATGAGACCAGCACTGAGGGCATTAAATCCCTGGAGTCCAGGGATAAATCTTTGCAGAAACGGAGTCACTGTAAGCAGCGCAAAATAACCAAACACCACGCTAGGCACACCTGCCAGAATCTCAAGCGCGGGCTTCAGCCACTTCCGAATCTTAGGATCGGCATACTCACTTAAATAAATCGCCGCCAGCAATCCTAAAGGCAGCGCTACCAAAATTGCAATTCCTGTGGTCAGCAGTGTGGCGCTAATCAGCACCCAAATGCCGTATTGAGCATTGGAAAATAGAGGGGTCCATTGGCGATCGGTCAAAAACCGCAAGAACGGGACGACCTGGAAAAACTCGAAAGTTTCAAAAATAAGGGTTAGAACAATCCCAAAAGTCGTCACTACCGAAATCAGAGCAAAGGCACCAAAGATAAATTTCACAATGCCTTCGGTTCTTTTGCTGAGTTGGCGATTTGGCTGCCAAAGCCCAGATGGTTGTTCGCTGGGTAAGCCGCTATTCATGCCGGGTAGCCTGTAGAGAGAACAAAGAACACAAATCTAAAATCTGACAGTCTAAAAAGCCGATAGATAAGCCTATGACTGCCAATCAACAGCCAGTAAAACAGCCAAGACAACCTCAGGTTCGCAATTGCTTGACTGTGAAATTCAAACTAGATACTTAGAAGGCACTCTAGTGATTTGCTTCGTCGCAAAACTCAACCACACACAGTATTTCTGAAGCCAGTAAAATTCAGTAGAATATAGAATTTGTCGCAAAATCCCTTGCTCCGGGAGTGATGCATCCCCTATTACTCCAGGACATACTGGTATCGAAATCTTCTAATGAATCCTCTGATTATTTCGAGGTTTCTTTAGCTATTTCGCAGGTTAGGCGATCCTTTCTTGGCTGGGGTAGCCACTCAAGACATTAAGCGCTACCCCAATCCAACGAACTCAAGCAAATAGAGGCTGAGTAAACTATTCCTTCTTCAGCAAGTCAGCCAGCTTCAGCCCCACTGCGGAGCCACCTTCAAACACGCTGCCAGTCTTGCGCTGCTCGATCCGCGCCTGAGCTAGATCCTTAATCTCGGTCGGCAGAGGAACATAGCCCACTTCAGAGATCAGACCTGCGTTGGCTGGGTCGATCTGGTAGCGAGCAAAGGCGGCCACTGCGGGATTGTCTAGAGAGGTGGTCTTGATGTAGAAGAACTCAGGACGTGACAGAGGGGTATAGCTGCCGTCAGCAATCGTTTCTGCACTGGGTGCAATGCAACCGTTGCCGTTGTCAATTTCGACCAGCTTCAGTCTGTCCTTATTTTCTTCGTAGTAGGCAAAGCCGAAGAAGCCCAGTCCACCTGGATCAGAAGCCACACCTTGCACAATTACGTTGTCATCTTCGCTGGCAGTGAAGTCACCCCGGCTTTCGCCTTCTTCGCCAACAACTGCGGCGGTGAAATAGTCGTAGGTGCCAGAGTCAGTGCCAGGGCCGTAGAGTCCCAAGGGAAGATCAGGAAAATCAGGGCGAATCTGGTTCCAGTTTTTCACAGTACCTTGAGCGGCGGGTTCCCACATTTTCTTCAGCTCGTCTACCTTTAGGCAGGTGGCGAACTCGTTGTTGGGGTTGATGACCACAGAGAGACCATCATAGGCGATGGGCACTTCGACATATTCGATGCCATTTTTGGCACAGAGGTCAATTTCCTCTTGCTTGATGGGGCGAGAGGCGTTAGAGATGTCGGTTTCGCCTGCACAGAACTTCTTGAAGCCACCGCCCGTGCCAGACACACCTACTGTCACACGGACACCGGGGTTGGCTTTCATAAACTCTTCTGCCATCGCTTCGGAGATGGGGAAAACGGTACTGGAACCATCAACCAGCACATTGCCCGTCAGGTTGGAAGCAGTGCCACCGGCTGCGGGGCTTTCGGCGGTGGTGGTGCCGCCGCCCGTGGTGGTGGTACCACCGCAGGCAACTGCGAGTGCCAAAGAAGCGGTCGTCAGAGCGGCCAGAGTGGCAGAGCGCTTAGTACGAAAATTGAATGCCATATCCAGATATTCCTGTAGGGCTTGGTTCTATCAAACGTTGGCATTCTACAGTTTCATCGTAAAGAAGAGGTTAAGTTTGCTCAGAAAAGTGTATTAAAGGCAACCAAAAGTTTTCTTATAAAAGGCTAGAGAACCCTAATGGAGGCGATCGCCCTTCGGTGAATCCCTTACAGGACTGACATTTGGCCAATCCATCAGCGTTGCTGCGAATTGGCTTACGAAAACTTCCTAAAGTTTTGTTTCGACGGGTTAGGAAATCGCTATTATCGGGCTTTCTAAGTGTTTGGGTGGCTGGATTTTGGATCTACCGGAAGCGCCGCCGCCGACCAAAGAAGCGCCACACTTTATAAGCTGCAAAACACAGAAGACCAATAATGATGATCCCTGTAAGCAGCGGAATCAGGATGGCCATCACCGAGATGACGGATGACGTGAATAGCTCCATTGTGGAAAGCGCTGGGTTGGCAATGCCGCCTGTGGTGGCGGTGGAGGTGAGGCGAGCCACGTCGGTCATGCCCTTAGTTAGCCCGGCGGCTCCGGCTCCGGCGATGATCGCCAGCGTCCACTGGAGAAAGGGACTGATATCGACTAGGGTGGAGGCTGTCAGCACGGCTCCGGCAACCAGGGCAGCGGGTGTGGTGATCAAGTCCAGAATTTCATCGACCCAGGGGATGTAGTAGCCCGCAATTTCTACCCCAGTGGCCACCGCAAAAGCCGTGATTGCGACAGGAGAGCCGATCCACTCAAAGCCCTGAGCAGGGGTCATGTGCCCTGTGGCGGTAGCGATGCTCATCACCAAAAACGGCACGAATAGCCGAAACCCGGTGGCTGCGCTGAGGCTGACCCCAGCTAGCAAGCTAATTGCAGTTTCCAAAGAGTCCTCCAGCCCTGAAACAGGGAATTCTTTAGGTGTTAGGTAAAAATCGATTTTTCCAAAAAGCGAGTTGTTTCAGCCCGAAACTAGTCCGAAATCAGCCCGTACTACTGAATTTTCCCGACTTGATTTTTCCAAAGTATTTTAGATGATTTCCTGCTAGGCGTGACAGATTATGCCGCATCAGAATTCGCGGCGGCGGGGGCCAAGGTTCATTCACTAAACTGGGGCGACCTCTCTCCATACAGTGCGCTACTGCGTCGTCCCGTAACACGACGAGCAACTTCACTAGGAAGGAGTCCTAAACTGGGGCGACCTCTCTCCAGGCAGTGCGCTAGGGTTTATCGAGAAAACAGGCGGAAATAGAGCGATTTCAGCGCTTCTTTGATTGGAAACGCGATGTAGGTCAGCGGGTTGATGGTTACGATGATGTCGCGAAAATCGCGTCGAGCCAGCGCCAAGATCGCCCCGGCGACCCAGTTTGCATCCATGACCCCAATCGGGTTCAGATTGCTTTTGAACGGGCCGAGGATCAGCTTGCGAATGACGCAGGGCGCATCCAGCCGCCGCAGGGTGATCAGGTCGCCCAGCGTCCGCTTTGACAGTTCATACAGCGGGCTGAGGGCGGGGCTGACTTCGGCTTCGGAGGTGTTGATCCAGAGTTCTTTCAGCGCTCGGTGTTCCGACTTTTTCACGGTGCTGAGGAACAGTTCTGCCAGGTTCCACGCTGAAAACGTGTTGACCTGGAAGGATTTTTGGATGGCTTCGGGCGTGCGATCGCCATGCACGTTAATTCCGTGGTTAATGATCAGAATATCCACCGTTTGCAGTCGTTCTGCTAGCTCAAACTCGCGCCCCGCGCACCAGGGCAACACCTCGACGCGATCGCCAAAGTCTGCACCCTCGCAGGTGGTGATGGCGACTGGCTTTGCGCCCTGCTGCTGCAACCGAGCGATCAGCGCCCGCCCCAGTGTGCCCGATGCGCCTGTCACCGCAACCGTTTTCCCTTTGAGCGAAAGCGCCGTGCCCAAGATCTTGTCCACGATAGTAAAGTATCCGCAATAGTAGGCGTTGCCCTGGTCGAAGTGGTGTCGCCAGTGATACGTGCGGTTCACCGTCCACTGCGAGGGGATGGTGTCTAAATCGCCGGGTTTGTGGGTCAGGTCAGTGGCTAGCAGCCAGCCGCGCGATCGCGAATAGGCCGTGATCAAAAACCCCAGCGAATAGAGACAGCCCGCCACCAGCGCCAAGTTTTGGGTCAGCGCCACCAGCAGCGCTCCGGCCGCCAGCATGGCGATCGCCTCTGGCACATCATTATAAAGTTGCGCCTGCTTGTAGGCATCCAGGCTAACGATGCTGAGATCGCGGCGATAGGCTTTGTGGTGCAGGTTGTGGCTGCGCTGGAGCGGCTGCCAATAGTGCCCCGCGATGTGATAGCCATCGCGCACCAGCTCAGCAAAGACGACAGAAGCTGCTGCCCACAAAACAAAGCCGAGAAGACCGCCAGGGGTAATCATTTAGAAATAAAACGTTGAATAAAACGGTGAACCAGATGTCTAGCGCAGGGCCAATGCCCGATTTCCAACTGCTGCGGTATTGTGGAAATCATAGTCAGTGTAACGTAATGTGACATCGTTTCAGAAGGCGCGATCGCCCCGTGAGCAGACCCAAGCAGGGCGGGGGCGATCGCCAGCAGGCTTGTAGAATTCAGGATTCAGGACGGGCGATATGTTTTTAGTCACCGGGGCAACGGGCGGATTGGGCAAGCGCATCGTGCGGCAACTGCGCGAGCAAGAGCAGCCCGTGCGGGCGTTTGTGCGGCTCACTTCTCGCTACAGCGAACTGGAACAGCGCGGCGCAGAGATTTTCATTGGCGACCTGACCCAAGAACGAGATCTGCAAAAAGCGCTCCAAGGCGTGCAATTTGTCATCAGTGCCCACGGCTCAAACGAAGCCAGCGGAGGCGCTCAGGCGCTCGACTATCGCGCCAATATTGACTTAATTGACCTATCCAAATCAGCGGGCGTGCAGCATTTCACCTTTATCTCGGTGATGGGAGCCGACCGCAACTATGAAGACGCGCCTGTGTTCAAGGCGAAGGCAGCGGTCGAGAAATATCTGCAAGCCAGCGGGCTGAACTACACCATTCTGCGGCCGTCGGGCTTTGCGTCGAACCTGCTGCCGCTGGCAGAACAGTTCCGCAGGAGCGGCGTGTATCTGCTGATTGGCGACCCCAAAACGCGCACCTCCATCATTAGCACGGACGACCTGGCCAAGCTGGCGATCGCCTCTGCCACCACACCCGCCGCCCACGGGCAGACCTTCAACGCAGGCGGGCCAGAAATCCTGGAACGCGGCGAAATTGCCAATATCTTTGCCCGCATTTTCAAAAAAGAGCCGATTTTGATTAACCCGCCGCTGCTGGCGATTGACGGGTTGCGGGCAGCAATCGGCTTGGTGAATCCGGAGCTAAAAGCCTCGCTGGGCACGTTCCGCACGCTGCTGGCCAACGAGTTCTACACCACGCCCGCCGAAGTCGAACGGCTTGAATCTGCCTATGGCATCCAGCTAGAAACGCTGGAAACTTTCTTACGGCGACATCTCAGCGCTTAGAGCCGCAACCTAAAACGATTCATCAAGCTGCTAGCGATTTAACACGATTTAAGCAGTCAGCAGAAATCGAGAGTTACTATCCCCGCTCATCCTGCGCTTCTTCGATGGGACGGGCCTCGATCTCTACAGCCTGCACATCAATCGTGCCCGGTGGCGTGAGGCGATAGAACGCGCCCTTTTCCACCCGCAGCGCTTCGCCACAGTTGGGGCAGCGGAGTTGTGTGCCGTTGATGCCTGCGGAGCGGGTGTCGCAGACGGGGCAGGGGGCTTCGACTAGGTTGCGGCTGAGCCACCAGCGAAAGGCAAAAAAGGCAATCACGGGCGTTAGAATGAGCAGCCCAATCAGCACGATAAAGGACTTCACCAGCCAGCCCAGTCCTACCATACCCAGTAGCCAGGCGATCGCCAGCAACGTAATCCAAAATCCCAGTCCTGACAGGGTAAACTGCAACCCCCCATAGCCGTTTTGATTCATGGCTGTCTCCCTAAACAATCGGGATTTCTGCGAATCCGCTCCTTTATTTTGATAACGCGGATCATACCAAGCCCAGATGGAAAGCTCGAATTTCTCAGGAGAGATTTCCGAATTCTGGATTGGTTCCTATCCTGCACGAAAAATCTCGAAAAGATGGGAAAACGCAGCTCTGCTCTGCACCACGAGACAGCCCCCCGATCCGCTGTATAGTCTTTCGGGGGGAAGGGAACTCTAAGAAAGATAGGCGACTGAGAGTATTGTCTCCCCATCTGGCGCGGGTGTTTGGGAAAATACTGAATTAGTTCAGAATTAGTTCAGGAACATTAGTTCAGGAATTTCCCGTCGCTTCACGGTTTGCCACCTGCCGTCCATCCGCCGCTCATTTCCTTGCCTCCGTGCCACATATGCCAGTTCCCGACTTCGCTACGCTCGATGTGCTGCGTCAATACAATATTTTGGACAGCGCCCCGGAGGAAAGCTTTGACGGGCTGGCGCGGCTGGCGGCCCAGTTGGGGGGGGTGTCGGTGGGGTTGATCGCCTTTTTGCGGGGCGATCGCTCCGCTCAGGCAGGTGAAGACCGCTACTGGCTAAAGGCGCTGACGGGCTGGCCCGAAAACACGCCCTGCCATCCGCTGGTGTGTTTGGACAGCACGCTGAGTGTCGAAGACGGGCTTCTGGTGACGGATTTGCAGCAAGACGAGCGGTTTGTCTTCGAGCCAATCGCTGTGGGCACGCCTGCAGTGCGGTTCTATGCGGGAGTGCCGCTGCTGAGTCCGGCGGGAGCGGCGCTGGGTGTACTGGCAATCATGGACTGGGAGCCGGGCAATTCATCACCAGAACTGATGAATGGGCTACGGCTATTGGCGCGACAAGTCATTGACCAGCTAGAACTGCGCCGTCGCACGGCAGCCCTGACAGAGGCGATCGCCCAGCAACACGCCGCCGAAACTGAACAAAAGCTCCTGTTTTCCCTGTCGGCTCATCTGGTCTGTGTGATAGGGGCAGACGGCTATCTCAAACGGCTCAACCCTGCCTGGCGCAGGCTGTTGGGCTACACTGCGGCGGAACTGATGGCCAAGCCATTCCTGGAATTTATCCATCCCGACGATTGGGAAATTACCCTCAACCACATTCAGAAGGTGGTCGCTAAAGGGAAGAAGGTCACCTTTCAAAACCGCTGTCGGCATCGCGACGGCACTTATCATCGCCTCCAGTGGCGGATTGGGCCGCTGCAAGATCGCCAGCTTTTGTGCGCCACCGCCAGCGAAGTCTCGGCAGACGCGCCGCCCGACCCAAAGCTGCCACAATATGACCTGCTTTCTGACCTAGCCTTTGCCCTTAATCATCATTCCATTGCCGCCATCACGGATGCCCAAGGCAAAATTATCTACGCCAACGATAAATTCTGCGAAATCTCCTGGTATTCCCGCGAGGAGCTAATTGGGCAAGACCATCGGCTGATTAGCTCTGGGTATCACTCCCGCGAGTTTTTTCGTGACCTATGGCAGACGATTGCCTCCGGAAATGTATGGCGCGGCGAAATTTGCAATCGGGCGAAGAATAATATTCTCTACTGGGTGGATACGACCATCGTGCCCATCCTCGACGACACAGGCAAGCCCCAGCGCTATATCGCCCTGCGAACCGACATCACCGAGCGCAAAGAAGCTGAGCAAGAACTCAAAGCGCGATCGCACCTTGCTGAACTGGGCGCAGCCGTCGGTGTGACGCTCTCTCAGGGGGGCACCGTCACCGACATCCTAAGGCGCTGTACCGCCCAACTGGTGCAGTATCTCGACGCGCACTCCGCCTATGTGTGGACACTGAATCCTGAAACGCGCCTGCTAGAGCTGCGGGCCAGTGCGGGCGGTTCCTCCTGTCCCAAGGAATTTCAAAACCGTATCCCCATCGGCATTTCGGTGATTGGCTACGCGGCTCAAACGCGCCAGCCTTACCTCACCGATAATGCGTTGAACGATATGTGCATTGGCTCCAAAGACTGGCTGGAGCAAGAGCGAATCGTGGGATTTGCCGCCTATCCGCTCGTTACTGAAGATCGCCTGATTGGTGTGATGGCACTGTTTAGCCATCTGCCTTTTGCTCAAACAGTGCATAAGACGCTGGGCTGGATTTCCAACAGTCTAGCTGTGGCTATCGACCGGACGCTGGCGCGAGAGGAACTGCTGAGTCGTCGGGAGGCGCTGCTGTTTCGTCTGGCCAGCCAGATTCGCGCCTCGCTGGATCTGGAGGCGATTTTGGAAACGACGGTGAGCGAGGTGTGGTCGCTGCTCCAGGTCGATCGCTGCCAGTTTCTCTGGTGTCGCTCAACGCTAGAGGCGACGCGGATAGAGATTACGCACGAAGCCCGCAACCCGGCACTGATCAGCCTGCTGGGTGACTATCCGCTGGGGCCGGGGCGGGTGCTGGGCGAAAAGGTGCTGAATCTGGAGATGGTGCGAATTGCCGATGGGCGACCGGGCGCAGTGGAGCCGGAGCTATTGGAGGTGTTGAACCAGGCCGATGCGGTGGCGCATCTGTTAGTACCGCTGGAAACGCGATCGCACAAACTGGGGGCGATCGCCTGCTATCATAGCAGCCCCCGCGCCTGGACAGACAGCGAGGTGGAACTGCTGCAAGCCGTGGCCGACCAAGTGGCGATCGCCATCGACCAAGCAGAACTATACGCTCAAAGTCGTGAAGCGGCGATCGCTGCCGAGGCCCAGGCCGCTCAGCTCAGCCAAACCTTACAGCATCTCCAGCAGACCCAGGCACACCTAATCCAGTCTGAAAAAATGTCGAGCTTGGGGCAAATGGTAGCGGGTATTGCCCACGAAATCAACAATCCGGTGAACTTTATCAACGGCAATCTGGTTCACGCCAACAACTACACCAAAGACTTACTGCACTTACTGCATCTGTATCAAAATCATATTCCTGAGCCGCCACCGGAGTTAGCCCAGGCACTCCAGTCCATCGACTTAGACTTTATTGAAGACGACCTACCCAAGTTGATGGCCTCCATGAAAATCGGCGCAGACCGAATTCGCCAAATCGTGCTATCGCTGCGAAACTTTTCCCGGCTCGACGAAGCAGAGAAAAAGCCTGTGGATATTCATGAAGGTATCGACAGTACGCTACTAATCTTGCAAAATCGCCTGAGAAATCATGCCGATGGAACCGGAATTGAGGTTGAAAAAAGATACGGATCGTTGCCCAAAGTGGAATGCTATGCGGGCCAGTTAAACCAGGTATTTATGAACATTCTGGCGAATTCGATCGACGCGCTGGAAGGACGCCCCCAGCCTCGCCGGATCACCATCTCGACCGAGTTGGAGCCACAGCCCGCGATCGCCCTCGTGCCCGCTGCCGAGCCTGCAACTGCCCAAGCCTCATTGCCCGCAGGCTGCGTCGTCATCCGCATTGCCGACAATGGCCCTGGGATGTCTGCCGAAACGCGCGATCGCCTGTTTGACCCGTTTTTCACCACCAAGCCCGTCGGCAAAGGTACGGGATTGGGCCTGTCGATCAGCTACCAGATTGTGGTGCAGCGCCACGGCGGCAGTCTGGAATGCGAATCGGAACTGGGCAAAGGGACGACCTTTACGATTCGCATTCCGCTGACCTGAGATCGATTTTGGATTTTGGGTTCTAGATTGGTGATTTTGGCGTGCCAATCCAATAACCTGCAAGGCTTCTAGCCATTTTTATGAATCGTACATCCGGGCTTCGGGTGCGTCGGGGTTTTCTTCGCAATATTGCTCAAAGGCTGACTTGTCGCTGCCGATGCTGCCGTAGGCGCGATCGGCTTTTTGGTGGGCGGCTTCGGCTCGCAGTTCTTCCACAATGTCCCAGGCGGCGGCGCAGTCGGGTGAGTCGATGCCTTTGGCGGCGCAAACCTGGCGGGCATGGGCGATCGCCTCTTGCAGTTGGCTTTCCAGCAGCACGGCTTTGGGCTGCTCCACAAAGTCGCCCTTGGTGAGAATGTCGTTCAGCGTGATCAGCCCCAGTAGCCCGCCTTGAATCACTGGAGCGCTGTGGATGCCCGTATTGGCAAACAGCCGCGCTACGTATTCCACACCCAGATCAGGATTTACCACGATGCAGGGCTTGGTCATGATTTCAAACACGCGCACTCGCGCCGGGTCGAGTCCATAGGCAACGACTTTGTACACCACGTCTGTCTCGGTGACGATGCCATACGCATCCTGGCTATGCCGCAGTTCCACAATCAGCGTCCGGGTTGCCTTTTCCTTCATCAGCTTGACCGCTTCGTAGACCGTGGCCGAGCCGCGAATGGTCGCTACCTCTTTGGACATCACCTCAGACGCTTTCAGCATGATTCTTTCCTTATGAGAAACTCTAGAGAATCCAAAATATTGCCAACCGCTACAAAATGCTACCAATTATTGCTCAAATGCCTAAACCTCAGCCCGCAAGTTGAGCCAGCACTATCCTCACACACCTTACACAGTTTATCCCTGGCTGCTTATCCCTGGCTGCTTAGCACAGTCCCCAAAAGGCTTGAAACCGATCTACCCCACACCAGGGAAAGTTGGACTGTGAACGCTGGTTTTTGAACGTTGACCAACTTTCTCCTGAACA
>JBDNCP010000124.1:0-14610 GCA_046719575.1 Cyanobacteriota bacterium | reverse complement strand
GTGCAGCTATAGACCTTCTGGGCTGCAATCAAAAAGTTGATGTAGTCGAACTCATTCACTTTCGGTGGATTCATCCTTTGGTTCTACCGCACCCAACTTTTTTGGGCAACTGCGTAACTCCTGACAGAGTAGGGTCAAATTAGATAAGCTGCAAGGTAATGATCTTGAAGTGCTTCAAAGTGCGCTAGATCATGCGCTAGATCGAGTTTTGGGTTAATACCAGTCTTGATTAAAAAAAAGGGTGCCTTTTGAGGGGCACCCAGCGCATTAGGAAGACCAGCTCATTAGGAAGATTTGATACATCTAGGGCGGCTACACCAGCTTCAAACCCGGACAATACACAGAATTTGGCGAATACCTCTACATCGAATCCGGCGACCCCGACGAGCGGCAGGATGTGACGATCGGCAAGCTGGTGTTTGCCGGAGAACACCTCAGCGATGAGTATTATGCAGGACTTACGCACCTGCGATGAATTTTTTGGATTTCGGACTATTTCTCGCGGGCTGCACCCGCGAGAAATAGTCCAACTGCGTAAGCCCTATTATGGCTATATGAATGGTGGGGCGCAAACCGGACGACTGGCTGCGGAAGTTGTCGCGGAGCAAGTGCTAGGAATCCGTCCTGCTGCGGCACAAGCACAGTGGGATAGGGAAGTAGGATAGGAAAGACAGATAGGATGGCCAGGAGTGGGCGTTGGGGCAGCCTGAACTCGCTTCACTAGAGCGGATAGGTTCTTCACTGCCCTGACCCCACTCCAGGGGTTATATTTGACAACAGGCGATTTACCTGGGGTGATTTACCTGAAGCAATTTACCTGGGGTGATTTACCTGGATTAATTTACCTGAAGCAATCTACCGAGGCAGGTTGGAGGGATATGATATACGAGAAGCGATCAGACAACGGCGTAATCAGGTACTGAGGGCTGGGCTGGGTCTGCTGCTAGGAGTAGCAGGGGCAACAGGGGCGATTCTCTGCGAGATAACACCGTCGATCGCCCTCCCAGCCTTACTTAGTGCCGATGAGGTAGCCCAGCAAATGCAGACGATCCCCGATTGGACACTGGCGGGGCAAGAGATTTCCTGCACCTACCTGTTTGGGGATTTTGTAGAGGCGATCGCCTTTGTAAATCGCCTGGTGGAGCCTGCCGAAGCCGCCGCCCATCACCCCAACCTGACCATTGCTTACAATCGTGTCACGCTGCGGCTCACCACCCATGATGCAGGCGGTCTGACGCAGCTAGATTTTCGCGTTGCCCAAGCCGCCCGTGCTGCCACAAATCCGAGTGGGTCGCCGCTTGCCTGCGCTGCGATAGAGTGAGTACAGCATCGGGAATCGGCAATTTCTCACCGCGCATCCTGCAAGCTATATAGCCCAAACATTCCCCGCAGATACCACGGGCGCAGGTGGGGCAGTGGAAAGCGGCGGAGGGGTTGGCGGAAGGGAGTTGCCAAGTCGTCTTCTGAAATCTTGCCTGTGAGTAAATGGGCGATCGCCCGTCCGCTCCAAGTGGCTGTGGCTACGCCGTTGCCGTGATAGGCCAGCGCGTGGAAAATCGTGGGGTCATCCGCAAGCTGCCCAATATGGGGAACCATTGCCCTAGATCCACAGAGCAGCCCGCTCCAGTAATGGGAAATTTCCACATCGCGCCAGGCCGGAAACATTTCCCCCAGCCGTCGAATCATCCACTGGCGATAGCGGTCGGCTTCTTGCGGTGTGCCCCGTGTGCCGCCCCGCGTGCCCAAGAGAAATCGTCCATCCTTTAGCAGGCGAAAGTAAAATAACAGGTTGCGTGTGTCGTAGAGGGGGGTTTCAGTTTTCCAGCCTTGGGCCGCAAGTTCGGCGGCGGTTAGGGGGCGGGTGGTAATGATGTTAGAAATAACGGGCAGCAGGCTACCAGACATCGCTGGGTGGAGGTGGTCTTCGGTATAGCCGTTGGTGGCGATGATGACCCGCCGGGCCCGCAGGCTTCCCCCCGGTGTGTGCAGTCGATGCCCACTGCCATCTGTTTCCCAGCGCTGGACGGGGCTGTGGGCGAAGATGGCAACCAGTTTTTGCTGGAGGGCGATCGCCAGTCCCCGGCTATATTTCATCGGGTTTAGCCCAAACCCCACGCCGACATGCAGCGCGCCGTGCGCTTCGGGGCTGTGGTAGGCTCGCTCGGTCAACTCCTTGGGCGACCAGAGTTGGCAGGGATAGTCCGCGATATTGCTGCAGAATTCATAGGCAGCTTCGAGCGATCGCCATCGGTTCGGACGATGCGCCACTTCGATTTCGCCATTTCCCTGTGCATCTAGGTCAATGCCTTCCTCCTGGGCAATCTGGCGCACCAGTTCTGTGCCCTCTCGCTGCTGCCGAAAAAATCGCCCCACCTCTTCGCGTCCAAACTGGCTCAGCAGATCCTCCCGGTCGAGCCAGGTCGCCCCCACGCAGCAAAAGCCACCGTTTCGCCCCGATGCCCCCCACGCCGGAATCCCTGCCTCCAGCACACATGCCTCCACGCCCGCCCGCGCCAGATGCAGCGCCGCCGACAGTCCCGTAATACCGCCGCCGATAATGGCTACGTCGCAGGAGCGATCGCCCGCCAGTGCCGACCACTCCACCGGGTCTACTGTGGTTTCCCAAAAGCTGTTGACTGGACGGGTGCGATCGTAGAGGAAGGGAGTATACATGAGATAACGAGGGTCATGGGGACAAGCAGGCAAGGAAGCGAGGAGGACAAGGGGACAGGGCTGATGCGTCTCAACCCAACACGCCCATTCCCCAAAAGCGTCCTTCTAAAAAACCTGCTATTCTTGTGGATGCTAGCCCAGCCCGCTGTATTCGTGTTTTCCTAGCAAGCTGAGTGTCGGATGTGTGGTTCCGATCAAGACTCTGTGATGAAGACTCCGTATCGAGCGTTCCGAAACTGGCTGGGGATGTCCCATCCTAGGAGTTTTGGCTTTGAGATCTGGGGCACTGTGCAGGGCGTTCCATCGGAAGACGTTTTGACTTGGCAGTGCAGTACATTGGCGTTGGGTCATCCCCATGATTGCCGAAATCCGATGAGTGTTGGACGCTACACTAGAATCTTTGAATGTGGGGCATATTTGCTTTGCCGGAAGACAGACTGCAATAATGTCATCTGCTGAGGAGAGTCTGTGTAGTGAGCCAAGGAAATTTGCCTCAGAATTCGCAGCATTCAGCTTCAGCCCCTTTAGCCGCCGAGCATCCCCAAGGATACACAGAGTTAGAGGCGGCGCTGAACCAGGTTGAGCAATTGCTGGCGCAACTGTTGCCAGAGCGCGATGCCGAGGCGGGTTCTGATTGTCCACCGAGTTGTCCACCTGCCTCGTCTGCCGCACCGCAAGATACAGGCATTACCGATGCGCTGCTGGAGATCCGCACTAAGTTATCGCGAGTGCTAGACGGCTACGATCATCAGGTCGAGCAAATCCAGCAGCAGTCGGCCCAGTCGCACTCGGTAGCCAGCATCACCCAGCGGATTCGTCAGTCGCTTGATCCTGGCGAAATTTTGAACAGCACGGTGATGGAGGTGCGGCAAGCGCTCCAGGCAGATCGGGTGGTGATCCACAGCTTTGAGGACGATGCGGGGTCGGTGATTGTGGCTGAGTCGGTGGCTGCGCCGTGGCGATCGCTCTTAGGAGAGCGGGTCAGTCAGGCGATCGCCGAACAGCGCATTGCCTATTTTCGCCAGGGCTACTACCGGATTGTGGATGATATCGAAACGGGCGACTATTCACCAGAACTGCTAGAAATCTTCCGGCAGCAGCAGACGCGGGCAGTGTTGGTTGCCCCTATCCTGCGGGACGATCAGCTTTTAGGGTTGCTGTCGGTGCATCAGTGTTCTGGTGTGCGCCACTGGCAGCCGCATGAGGTAGATTTGCTGCGCTATCTCAGCGAACAGGTGGCGATCGCCCTCCAGCAGTCGCGCCTCTACCAGCAAGCCCAGCAGCTTAACGCCGATCTAGAGCAGCAAATCGTGCGCCGCGCCGAACAGATGGAGCGCGTGTTGAAATACGAATCCATGCTGAAGCGCATCACTGACAAAGTGCGCGACAGCCTCGACGAAAGCCAGATTTTGCAGGCTGCCGTGCAGGAGCTAACGCTGGTGCTGGGGCTAGCGGGCTGCAACTCGGCGCTGTATGACCTAGAAGAAGGAACCTCCACGATTCGCTATGAATACACCCACTCCATCCCCACGTTCTACGGCCGCGTGGCGCAGATGGATGACTCACCGGATATTTACCACCAGCTTAAGCAGGGGTTATATTTCCAGTTTTGCTCACTCTATCCCAACCCCCAGCGGGGGCGCGTCGCCATGCTGGCCTGCCCGATTTTTGTCGATGCCAACTCGTCAGAAGGCATGGAGCAGGCAGTGCTGGGCGATCTCTGGCTGATCCACCGCAAGGAATATGTCTTCAACGAGTTCGAGATTCGCATGGTGCAGCAGGTGGCCAACCAATGTGCGATCGCCATCCGCCAGGCTCGGCTCTATCAGGCAGCCCAAGCCCAAGTCGTAGAACTAGAGCGGCTCAACCAACTCAAAGACCAATTCCTCAGCACCGTTTCCCACGAGCTACGCACCCCCATCGCCAATGTCAAAATGGCGATTCACATGTTAAAGACTGCCCCCAGCGAAGAAAAGCAACAGCAGTATCTCAGTATCCTAGAAAGCGAGCTAGGGCGGGAAGAAGAGCTAATCAACGACCTGTTAGATTTGCAGCGCCTAGAGGAATCGGTCTTCCCCATCACCGTCGAGCGCATCGACCTGCCTATATGGGTGCCAGCCCTGGTAGAACCCTTCCGCACCCGCATCGCCAACGCTCAGCAAACCCTTGAAGTCTCCTGCCCCCAAGACTTGCCGCCACTGGTGACCGACCCAACCATCCTGCGACGCATTCTGGCAGAGCTACTCAACAACGCCTGCAAATATACCCCCAAGGGGCTGAGCATTGCCCTAGAAGTATCGTTCCATCCGCCAACCGAGGAAAACGGGTTCATCGCCCATACAATTTTCCGGCTCCAAAATCAGGCAGAAATTCCCAATGCCGACTTGCCCCATATCTTCGAGAAGTTCTATCGCGTGCTGCAAGTCGATCGCTACAAGCATGGCGGCACAGGGTTGGGGCTGGCGCTGGTGCAAAAGCTAGTAGAGCAACTGGGCGGCACAATCACTGCCGATAGCGCCGACGGTTGGACGAGCTTTACCGTGCAAATTCCTTCCCGCTGAGAAATTGCGACTGAAATCGCAAATCCAAAATCGAAAATCCAAAATCGAGAATTGAGCAAAATCGAGAATTGAGCAATTGATCGAGAATTGATCGAGAGTTGATCCTATATTCCTGGTATCAACCCGGCGCTGAGGCGCTGAATCGCTCGGTTGGCTACATCACGATAGCCCAGCTTACCGCAGAGAATTTGCCCCATCCGCTCCGTTGCAGAGGGCCGCTTGACCCCCAGCCGATAGCCCAAACTGGGAGCCGTGTAGAATGCACTGGCCAGCCGTTTTGCCCAAATCATTTCTTGCCCCCATTCTTGCTGGATGGTGTGGGTATAGCCTGCAAGCGCGTCGAGGTCGCCGCTCAGCGCTGCGTGAATTGCCTCAGCCGCCTTTATGCCCGTCAAGATAGAGGGACGAATCCCTTCCGCCGTCATCGGATCAACAATGCAAGCAGCTTCACCGGCCAGCAGCGCGTTTTGGGTATGCAAGGTCTGATCGCCGTCCCACAGGCAAAGGGGATGCCCATGCTGCTCGGTGGTCGCAAAATCGACATTAAATAGCCTGGCATATTCCGTCAGGATACGCCTGAAATCCTGCGCTTCGCCGCCGCGAAAGGTGCCAATGCCGATGGAATAGCCGTCCGCCTTGGGAAAGTTCCAGATGTAGCCGTTTTTGACCATGCCAAACTCGAAGTGGATAGTCTGGTCATCGCCAATCGACTGGCGGGCCTCCACCTCTAGCGCACCGCCCAGTTTCCGCTTGCGGTTGCCAAACCCCAGCCATTTTGCCATGACCCCCTTTGCACCGTCGGCTGCAATCAAATAGGTCCCTAGATAGGGGCCGTGAGCGGTATTGACCTGCCACCCCCTTCCCATCCACTCAAGGCCCAATGCAGCGGTGTTGTCTTTGACCGTTGCGCCTTGCTCCTGCGCTTTTCTGACTAGGAAATGGTCAAATATGTCGCGCCGCACCATCCAGATCGGCTCTAGGCTTTCAAGCTGGGCCACCACCGGGTCGTCCATATTCCAGGTGTACCGGAGCGTGTTGACCTTCAGCGAAATTGCTGGGCTAAAGTCAAAATCGAACCACTCGGCTACCTGAGGCGACACGCCGCCGCCGCAGGGCTTATAGCGAGGCAGGGTTTCTTTTTCTAGTAGCAGCACCGAGCGATCGCGCTTTGCCAGGTGATAGGCAGCACTCGCGCCGGCAGGCCCAGCGCCCACGATGATGCAGTCATACATGAACAGGTCACTCCTGAACGCGAGTTACAACGCATGGATAACGCATGGATTCAGATCAAACGCTCAAATGTAGGTAGATTGACTCAAACGCAGATGATAGCTGAGCGCAACACCGCAAGCTCGACCCAGCCCTAATGCACCGCTCAAAACCCTAATGCAAATTTGATGCCAATTGAACTTACGAGGGTGTTTGAAAAGGCAAGGATGGTTAAAATCATCCCTACGAACCTCAAGGAACCTCAAAAATGAGAGAGGTTTCTCGGTGTTTCCGCGCTTGTAGTAGCTGCGCTTGTAGTAGCTGCGCTTGTAGTAGCGACTTTAGTCGCCAGACTCACTTAAAGCAGGACTTTTCAAACATCCTCTTAGATTTGACGCTCAGATGTGACGCGAAGCTGACACTAATTTGACGCTAAACCGTCATGATGTCGGTCTCTTTTTCTTTGAGCAGCGCATCAATTTTAGCGACGTACTTATCGGTCAGCTTTTGGATGCTGTCTTGCAAATCTAGCGCCGTATCTTTAGGCAGGTCGCCGTCTTTCTCTTGCTTGCGAACGCTATCCACGGCATCGCGACGGATGTTTCGGATCGCCACCTTGCCTTCTTCAGCATATTTGGCGGCAATTTTTACCAGTTCCTTCCGGCGATCGCTCGTCAGGGGTGGAATGTTCAGCCGCACTACAGAGCCGTCGTTGTTGGGGGTCAGCCCTACGTCAGACATTTGAATCGCCTTTTCAATCAGGTTCAGCGTGCCCCGGTCATAGGGCTGGATCAAAATCGTGCTGGCATCCGGCGTGCTGATATTGGCCAGAGACTTTAGCGGGGTTGGCGTGCCGTAATATTCCACCTGCACTTTGTCGAGGATGCTCGCATTTGCCCGTCCGGTGCGGATAGTGTTGAATGACCGCTGAGTCGCCTCAATGGTCTTCTGCATATTGCCTTCAATTTCAGCTAATTCCACAAGAGCCTCCAACAAGTGTGCCAATGGGTTCCCCCATCAAGGCGCGGCGAATATTGCCTTCAACCGCCAGGTTAAACACCATGATGGGGATATTGTTATCTTTGCACAGGGCGATCGCCGTTCCATCCATCACCCGCAGGTCTTTTTCCAGCACATGCCCATAGGTCAGCGTTTGAAACCTTCGGGCATCGGGGTTTACCTTCGGGTCAGAATCGTAAATGCCATCCACTTTGGTCGCCTTGAACACGACTTCTGCGCTGATCTCCGCCGCCCGCAGTGCCGCCGTCGTGTCCGTTGTGAAAAAGGGATTGCCAGACCCCGCGCCAAAGATCACAACTCGCCCCTTCTCTAAATGACGAATGGCGCGGCGGCGAATATAAGGCTCTGCCACCTCCTGCATCTCAATCGCCGTCAACACACGAGTTTGCACACCCTTTCGCTCCAGCGAGTCTTGCAGCGTCATCGCATTCATCACAGTAGCAATCATGCCAATATAGTCTGCCGTCGCTCGATCCATCCCGGCTGCTGCGCCCTTGATGCCGCGAAAAATATTGCCGCCGCCTACCACCACAGCCACTTCTACACCCGTATCCACCACGTCTTTAATTTCTGCACAAATCGCATCCACCACGGTCGGGTCAATCCCATAGGAGAGATCGCCCATCAGTGCCTCGCCGCTCAGCTTTAGCAAAACCCGCCGATACGTATTCCCCATAGGTTGTGACAATTCTCTAGAACTTTAAAATTGTTTCCAACCCAAGATAACAGCAGACCGGAAAAATCCGTCAGCGCCAAGCGGCCGGTTTGCCAATCGCCCCCGGCCAGCAAGGCGTCGTGAAACCCAAAGCCATTCCGTCTAACTCCAGCAATTCCGCTAGAATTGTTAAGTAATGTTTCAATGTTGTCTGGATCAGTCCTGGGTTAATACTATGACTACTGCTTCTACATCCATCTACGACTTTTCAGCCACCAGCATTGACGGCCAGCCCGTATCGCTGGCCGCCTTCAAAGATAAGGTGCTGTTGATTGTGAACACGGCCAGCCAGTGTGGCTTTACGCCCCAATATCAAGGGCTTCAGTCGCTCTACAGCAAATATGCCGATCGGGGACTGGTGGTGCTGGGCTTCCCGTGCAACCAGTTTGGTCAGCAGGAGCCAGGAACGGCGGAGCAAATCCAGGCGTTTTGCGAAACGCGGTTTGGCGTATCGTTCCCGCTGTTTCAAAAAGTAGAGGTCAACGGCAGCAACGCCCATCCTCTATTTCAATACCTGACGAAATCTGCCCCTGGTATTTTTGGCACAGAAGCAATCAAGTGGAATTTCACCAAGTTTTTGGTCGATCGCCAGGGGAATGTGGTGAAGCGCTATCCTCCTACTGCAAAACCCGAAGATCTAGAAGCAGATATTCAGGCACTGCTGTAACGAGGCTTCCAAGCTCTTCAAAGCTGTTGTTGGGTTTGCAACCTGTGCCTCTACGAGCGACGCAGGGCTACCCCTGATCTCCACGTGTTTGTCGCCATTTTACAGAGCAGCCAATGGTATGGGTGCTGGGATCGGCGATAGGCGTGCCAGAGAGGAGGTTGGCGATCGCCTCTTTCAAATAAGCCCTCTGCACCCCGTCGGGATTCTGCGGGCTGTCGTCAATTGCCCCGTTATATCGAACAATCCCCTCGCTATCCAGCAGGTAAATCTCTGGCGTGCGCTCTGCGCCAAAGGCCTCGGCCACCTCCTGCGTCACATCGCGCAGATACGGGAAGTTGATCGCCTGCTCAATCGCAAAAGACTTCATATTGTCGAAGCTATCGTCGGGATAGCGCGTCTCGTCGTTAGGATTAATGCCGATCAGCGTCACCCCCTGTCCCTGAAATTCATCCTGAATCTGCTTGAGGCGATCGATATACAGCCGCACATAGGGGCAGTGGTTGCACATGAAAACCACGCAAACCGCTCGATGGGATTTAAGATACTGGGCTAGATGATGCACCTCGCCATCCACACCGGGCAGTTCAAAATCGGGTGCGTAACTACCAATCGCGGTTCCAGTCATACAGCGGGGAAATTTGCAGAGAAAATTTGCAGGAGACACTAGCCATCATACGCGAATCCTCCGGGTACGCTCATTTGCAAGATGGCCGAATATTTGCCGAATATTTGCAGCCTACTTGCTTTGTCGAGCCGACAGACTCAGGGTATGGTGGCTAGGGACAACCTGAACAATTTAGCAACCCGTCAATAACCCGTCAATAAACCGATAAACACAGTTGTTTGACCCCTTCAGCAACATTTCAGCCCCACTCAGCGAGGAAGCAGGACATGCTAGAGCTTTATCAATTTGAGTTATCCCACTACTGCGAAAAGATTCGGCTAATTTTGGACTATAAGGGCTTGCCCTATCGTAAGGTCGAAGTGACCCCCGGCGTCGGCCAGCTTGACCTATTTCGGATGTCGGGGCAGCGCCAAGTGCCCGTGCTGAAAGACGGCTCCACCGTCATTGCCGACTCCACTGAAATTGCCGAGTATCTAGAAAAAACCTATCCCGATCGCCCAATTATTCCCACCGACCCCAAGCAGCGCGGGCTGTGTTTATTGATAGAGCAGTGGGCCGACGAGTCCATCGGGCTAAACGCCCGCAAGTGCATGATCGGCGCATTGGGCAAAGACCAGAGCTTCCGCCAGGCGTTCTTGCCCAACACCATTCCTGATTTTCTAAAAACAGTCGTTAGCTCCGTGCCCAATGAGCTATTTAGCGTGCTGGAACTGGGTGTCGGGCTGACCCCAGATGCCATCAAAGAAGCTGAAGCCTCGATGAAGCGCGACCTAGCGGCGCTGTGCTTTATTTTGCTGGAGCAGCCTTATTTGGTGACCGATCATCCGACGCTGGCGGATTTTGCGGTGGCAGGGCTGACGATGTACGTCAAGTTTCCCGACGGTGACTATCTCGATATTCCCCAACCGCTCAAGGGCAAAGGCGTTCCGGGCATCGCCGACGTGGGCACATTTGCGCCGTTTTTTGAATGGCGCGATCGCCTCTATGCCGACATCCGCAAAACTGGAACCCCCAGCACCAGCAGCAGCGCCAGCCGCCCCACCTCAATTCAGATTGACTAGGCGTTCGGGATCAGGAGTCAGGTTTCAGGTTCGTTCCTGACCCCTGATATTTGACATCCAAATACATTCAAGTATCTGCAAGTATCTGACACCCGATATCTGACACCCAATCCCTGGACTCCATAACCTGCCCATAACCGCCAAATGTGTCCCGTTTATGGCAATCTGGAACGTAGAGCCTTCCGGTAGTGCATTCTTGTAGATCATTCCAGTGGAGTTGTGCTTCATCATGTCCCTGGAAGCTTTCACCCTGGAAGACTGGCTCTCAGTCGCAGCTTTGGCTTTTCGAATCATTCATTGCCCATTTTTAACTCACGCCCAAGGGTATGCAAACGCTTCCTAATCCTGTCAACACGCCCACTGCTCCGTCTGCCGCTGCCGATGCCAACGTGGGCATTGTGCGCCGCAAGACGCGCCCAGTTCCGGTGGGCGACATTACCATCGGCGGCGACTATCCGGTGGCGGTGCAGTCGATGATCAATGAAGACACCCTGGATATCGAGGGGTCTGTAGCGGCGATTCGGCGGCTGCACGAGATTGGCTGCGAGATTGTGCGGGTGACGGTGCCCAGCATGGCTCATGCCAAGGCGATGGAAGAAATTCGCGATCGCCTCTACAAGTCTTACAAGCCCGTGCCACTGGTGGCCGATGTGCATCACAACGGCATGAAAATTGCTCTGGAAGTGGCGAATTATGTAGATAACGTGCGGATCAATCCGGGGCTATACGTGTTTGAAAAGCCTAAGAGCGATCGCACCGAATACACCAGCGCCGAATTTACCGAAATCGGTGAAAAAATCCGCGAGACTCTGGAACCGCTAGTCGTCAAGCTGCGCGACCAAAACAAATCCATGCGGATCGGCGTTAACCACGGCTCTCTGGCAGAGCGGATGCTGTTTACCTACGGCGACACGCCCGAAGGCATGGTGGAGTCGGCGCTGGAGTTTATCCGCATCTGCGAGTCGCTGGATTTCTACAATCTGGAGATTTCTCTCAAAGCCTCCCGCGTGCCCGTGATGATCGCCGCCAACCGCCTCATGGTAAAGCGGATGGACGAGTTGGGCATGAACTATCCGCTGCATCTGGGGGTGACGGAAGCGGGCGACGGCGAATATGGCCGCATCAAGTCCACCGCAGGCATCGGCACGCTGCTGGCCGAAGGCATCGGCGACACGATCCGCGTCTCGCTGACCGAAGCACCAGAGAAGGAAATTCCCGTTTGCTACGGCATCTTGCAGGCGTTGGGGCTGCGGCGGACGATGGTCGAGTATGTGGCTTGCCCCTCCTGCGGACGCACCTTGTTTAACCTAGAAGAGGTGTTAGCCAAGGTTCGCGCCGCTACCAACCACCTCACTGGATTAAATATCGCTGTAATGGGGTGCATCGTAAATGGGCCAGGCGAAATGGCCGATGCCGACTATGGCTATGTGGGCAAGCAGGCGGGCTACATTTCGCTATATCGCGGACGTGAAGAAATCAAGCGCGTTCCGGAAGATCAGGGTGTGCAGGAGTTGATTAACTTGATCAAGGCAGATGGGCGCTGGGTTGAACCTTAGAGCCTGATTGAATTGGCAAACGCGGGTCTGAGCTTTTAGGGTTGAGGAGAGGGCGATCGCTCCTGTTCTGACCCAAGCATTCTATTTCGGTTCAATTTTGCTTATTTTTCTCATTTTGCCTAGACAGGCTTAGACACAGGCATTTTCTCGGCAATGCTTCTATTGCTAGGCCTTCTGTGCTTCTGTAATGATTAGACAGACCGACCCAATATGCCTGTGCTACATTGGGCATACCCTCGTCAAGACCTTCTCCTCCTATCGCTATGGACATTACAAAACGCGGACTCGTTTTGGGTAGCACGGCATTTGCTGTTGCAGCCATGACTGTTACTGGGGCAGGGATGCACCTGTCCAAAGGGCAGGCATTCTTCCAGGAAAGCCCAAAGGAGCTAATTGACGAGGTCTGGCAGCTAATCAATCGAACCTATGTCGATGCGACGTTTAATCAGGTCGATTGGCAGGCAGTCCGGCGAGAGTATTTGGAGCGCAATTACACCAACCGCGAAGAGGCCTACGCCGCTATCCGCGAGATGCTGGAAAGGCTGGGCGATCCCTACACTCGATTCATGAACCCGGCTGAGTTTCGGGATATGCAGGTAGACACGTCGGGCGAACTGACGGGCGTGGGCATCCAGCTTTCCCAAGACGAAGAAACCAAAGAACTGGTCGTTGTTGCACCGATTGAAGACACCCCTGCATCTCAGGCTGGCATCCTAGCAAGAGATGTCATTACCAAAATCAACGATCAGACGACTGACGGCATGGATGTAAACCAGGCAGTGTCGCTGATTCGCGGCCCGGTCGGCACTGAGGTAACGCTCACCATTCGTCGGGGCGATCAGGAGCTAGAGTTTAAGCTGCAACGGGCCCGAATCGAGTTGCATCCAGTGAGATACTCTCTGCAAGACTCCCCGCTGGGCAAGATCGGCTATATTCGCCTAAACCAGTTCAGCGCCAACGCTTCGGAAGAGATGCGAGAAGCCATCCAAGACCTAGAGCGGCAGCAGGTGACTGGATATGTGCTAGACCTGCGTTCCAATCCTGGTGGCTTGCTGTATGCCAGCATCGACATTGCCCGCATGTGGCTGAATGAGGGCGTGATTGTGTCCACTGTAGACCGCCAGGGCATTGCAGAGCAGGAGCGGGCCAACGGTAGCGCCCTCACCGACAAACCGCTGGTGGTGCTGGTGGATGGAGGCTCTGCCAGCGCTAGCGAGATTTTGTCGGGTGCGCTGCAAGACAACAATCGCGCAGTGCTGGTAGGAACGCAGACCTTCGGCAAGGGGCTGGTGCAGTCGGTGCGGGGGCTGGGCGATGGCTCTGGGCTGGCAGTAACGGTCGCCAAGTATTTGACCCCAAGCGGACGCGATATTAATAAGCAGGGAATCGAACCCAATGTGCTGGTGGAGTTGACTGACGAGCAGCGAGAGACGCTCAGCCAAAACCGCGACCAAATCGGCACGCTGGATGACCCGCAATATGCGCGGGCGCTAGAGGCGCTGCGGCAGGAAATTGCGGCCCACCGACAGCGCCGAGCCGAATCGCTGCCCTAGCACAGCTATCGGACACGCCGCGACTATCCGGCAATCTCTGACTATTTTTGACTGCTTTTGACTGCTCCTTAACGCGGCAGGCATTTTCCAGCACGAATCAGCCCAACCCGACGGGCGATCGCCTCACGTTGGGAAGCAAACGGGCCCCACTGCTGGGGGTCAGTTTCCGCTGCGGCCTGTGAAGGGTTGGTTGGTTTAGGCTGCAAATCAGCAGTAGTCACAATGTCACAATGGCCTTCAGGCTGTTTGACGATGTACCAGACGGCGGGAGCATCTGTTGATTCATTCGTCGATTCGATCATAGAGGCGATGAATTCTGGGATAGAGCAACGTCCGAGAAGGGCGATCGCAGTCGATCGGTTCCTAGCGCTTCAATCCTAGCAGCACCCCCACAAAAATCCCCCCTCAGCCAAGGACGGGCCGTGAGGGGGGATTCCTTGAGCAGCCGACCTGCTCGCATTCAAAAATGACCAGTAGCAAATGACTTAGTAGCTTGATTTAGCAGTTACTTCGTAGACTCTACGCGCTCAGACAGCGGATCACCTTCATAGGGCTGTACACCCGTCTTAGGATATTCGTCTCGGTCAGGGCTGAAAATCTCCGATGCGCCTTCGGTAAGGAATTGAATCGCCTGTCCAATAACCTTGAAAAGATTCATAACGCTGGCCTCAGCAACGAGTGAACGAGGAGCGAGTCATCTGGATAGAGCCGAAATTGGAAGGAAATATAAACTATCCTTAACTTGCTCCACCTCAATCATAGGAAATTCAGGACCTTTTTTGTTGCTCTCGCTACCATTCTTTACAGGACTGGTGCAGCGTTACATCTTAGCTTTCGGGGTAAGTCCTTCCTAAAACAAGTCAGGCTAGAGACTGAAAGCCTCAGCAAACTTAATGCTGGGCAGACAAGTGACAACAGCCCTTAGTGCAGGTCAAGCAAAAACTCTAGCCCTGGAACAGCGACAGGCAAA
>JBDNCP010000123.1:0-15027 GCA_046719575.1 Cyanobacteriota bacterium | reverse complement strand
AAAAAGCCCCTTCCCGAATACAAAAATTCCTCCGCCGAATAGACAGAGGAATTTTTTTAAAGATTAAACCTCTTGCATGAATGCTGCTTTGAGGGTGTGAATCGTAGCGCGGCGGTACCGCGCCACGATTCACGCAAGAAGTCTATTACTTAAAAGTTCCCCACAACGCCGTCTTACCTCAGTTTTTGACCTGGATCAATCCAGGTGGGACTCTCGGCCTCGATTTAAAGTTTCTGAGTACAAGCTTGTTGCCAAGACAGGCTCAGTCTACTGCCATCGAGACATCACGACTCCCGTTTAGTCAAGGCATAGATCATAAAACATTATTGGCAGTCACCAACGCCGCAGTAGAACTAAGCCCCATTGTAGCGATATTCGACAGGCCGCTGGCAAGACAGAAAACCGAAACTCTACCTTTGGGCTAAGTTTTGCAGATGGCGGCTTTTCTGGAGTTGCAGCGCCTCTAGCCCGACCTCAGTGGGCGCTGCCTTCTCAATTCTTAACCCCGATTTACCTGGCTACCGTGGCTGCGCGGGTCGTCGGGGGTTGCTTTGGCAGCGGCGGTGTTGACTTTGGAAACCTGACCACTGGCGGGCGCATAGGGCAAAGCTGCATCGTTTGAAAGTGCTTCTAGGTTTGCAGCCATGACGGTGCGGGGCTGTTCGCCGATAATGCTGGCGATCGCCTCTCCTTGTCGATTGAGATACACAAAATGCGGAATGCCATCGACCCGATAGGCTAGCATCTCTGGCAGCCAGCGGTCGTTATCTACATTTAACATGACGAAATTGACGCGATCGCCATACTCGGTTTCTAGCTCGATCAAGTCTTGCGCCATCGCCTGACAACTCGTACACCAGTTGGCATAGAACTCCATCATCGTGGGCTTGTCGTTTGCTAGCGCTTCTTCTAGGGGCACGGCAGATTCGGCCAGTGCCGCCAGCTTGCTGGGGCCGTTGGGCGATTGCAGCCCAAAGAAGATTGAGGTGCTGAGGGCGATCGCCACCATTGCAATCAGAAAATTTCGAATGCGGCTGGCGTTTCCTGGCTCAAATGGCGGCATGGGAGGTTTGGGCTTGGGGGATTCGGCAGTCATGGTGGGTTTAGGGAGAGACCGATTTTGGGTTTTGGTTTTTAGATTTTGAATGGCAGGTTAACGCAGCGTTACAGCCTAATTTCAGAAGCTGTTTGAAAAGTCCTGCTTTGAGTGAGTTTGGCGACTAAAGTCGCTACTACAAGCGTAGAAACACCGAGAAACCTCCCTAATTTATTTAGGTTCCTTGAGGTTCGTAGTGATGGTTTTAACCATCTTTACCCTTTTCAAACACTCTCAGGGTAAATCTTGTAGGGATTTGCTCTGAAATTATCAAAGTTGACAAACCGCTAGGCTGGCCAGCGTCTGAGGTTTGGCAGACCCCTCTTCTATCCTACCCTCAGAGCCGCGATCGCCCAGGCTACTTACCAATTGCGCGGCTTGGTGGCGACCAGCACGCCCATCAGCCCACCGGCGATCGCATGGTGTTCGGCGTAGGCAAATCCGGCTTGTTTTGCCAGTTGCACTTGCTCGGCTCCCTGCGGAAACCGCTCCAGGCTTGGGAAGATGTAGGCGTATTCGTCTTTCATGCCCAACTGAGCCGCTGCGGGCACCACCAGCGTATCCAGATACCACTGCTGGAAGGCTTGCAGTTGCGGCTGGTCAGGCCGGTGAAAGTCGAGAATCGCCACCGATGCGCCGGGTTTCAACACGCGATGCAGTTCTGCCAGGGCTTTGGGGATGTCCACTACGTTTCGCAGACCGTAGCCCATCGTGGCTGCGTCAAACTCGCTGTCGCCAAAGGGCAGATGCAGCGCGTCGCCCTCGACCCAGGTGATGTTGAGCGGTACGGAGGATTGGGCGGTGCGCTCTTGGGCGATCGCCAACTGGTTTGCCGAAAAGTCTAGCCCCACGACTTCGCCCGCTGCGCCCACTCGCCACGCCAGCAGCCGTGCCAAATCGCCACTACCACAGCACACATCCAAACAGCGATCGCCCGGTTTTGCGCCACTCCAGCCCACGGCCATGCGCTTCCAGACGCGATGAAACATAAGGCTCAGCCCGTCGTTCAGCAGGTCGTAAACGGGCGCGATCCGGTTGAAAATGGCTTGAATTTCGGAAGGTTGAGACACAGCGAATGGAGGTTTACAGAATAGGTGAGCCGACTATTTGTTGGCTGAGTTTATGAGTTGACCCATGAACTGACTAATCGGCTAGCCCATTGACTAAGCAATGGGCTGACCCGTCGGCTGATTGGGCTGGCTCATACTTCAGGCGCTTCGCCACCGACGACAATGTTGCGAATGCGGAGGCTGGGGCCGCCGCAGCCGACGGGTAGCCCGCTCTGGCCGCCCTTGCCGCAGCCGCCCGACTCGTCCCAGAGAAAATCATCGGCGATCGCCTCAATATCTGCCAGCGTGGTAAACACATTGCCCGACAGCGTTACGTCGCGCACGGGTTCCGCCAGTTCGCCATTGCGAATCATCCAGGCTTCGCCAGCGGTAAAGGTAAACATTTCGCCATTGGTCATGCCGCCGATCCAGTTGCGGGCATACACGCCTTCTGAGATATCGGTGCAGAGGTCGGCAACGGGTGTCGTACCGCGCTCGATCCAGGTATTCGTCATGCGGACGATGGGCGGATAGTGATAGTCCAGACAGCGGGCGTTTCCGGTGGCTGCCTCGCCCAGCTTACCCGCCGTTTCGCGGGAATGGAGCCGACCCACCAGCACGCCATCCTGAATAAGCTGCGTCGTAGTGGCGGGCACGCCCTCGTCGTCATAGGCGTAGCTGCCACGATGTCCCTCCGGGGCCGCCCCGTCAAAAATTTGCAGCTCAGGCGGGCCAAACCGTCGCCCCAGCGTCATCACTTCCATCAGGTCGGGGTTTTCGTAGGTCATGTCGGCTTCCGACAGATGCCCAAAGGCTTCATGCACAAACAGCCCAGTGAGGATGGGGTCGATGACGACGGTGTAGGTATTGCCCTTGACGGGCGGCAGCGAGAGCGCATTAACAGCCCGCTGCGCTGCGCCACGCACCTGCTCGTCCAGGTTTTCCAGGTCTTCGTAGCCTCTACGCGAACCCGTGGTTTCGCGCCCGGTTTGCACGGTTTCGCCGTTGCGGGCAGTCGCAGCAAAACGCATTTCCATATCCACCCAGGATTGTTCGATCATCGTGCCGTCAGAAGTGGCTAGCAGCATGTGCTGAATGCTGTCGCCATAGCGGACGGAGGTGGTGGTAATCCGGTCATCTACGCTGCGGAGGATGTCGGCATAGTGGCTACAGAGTTCCTTTTTGCGGGCGAGGGGCACATGGCGCGGATCGGTGCCCGCCAGCACCAAGGGGCGAACATCCCGAACCGGATCGACCGGGGCCAGCAGGGTTTCGTCGTCGCCGACCAGCCGAGCTGCGGCGATCGCCTCTTCAATTCGCTCCACCAGTGTTTCCAGCCGATTAAAGCTGGCAAAGCCCCAGCCGCCCTGATAGCAAGCCCGCACCTGCCCGCCCACGGCGATTCCTTCGCTCAGCGTTTCTACCTTGCCGCCTCGCAGCAAAATATCAGTGGCTTCCGATTCTTCTAGCCGAATTGAGAGATAGTCTACGCGAGGACGGTAGCGGGCGATTAGGTCGCTCAGCAGGTTTTGAGCATCGGGGAGACGGAGGAACATAGGGCTTGAAGGTTTGGCGCTAGGGGTTAGATGAAGTACCAGCACTCCTTACCTTGCAGCATAACTCGGACTGAGTTCGTCGTACCGATTTTGAAATAGCTAGGACTTACGCAGTCGAAGCGTTCTCGCGGGCTGCACCCGCGAGAATCCGAAATCCAGAACATTCATCACAAGTGCGTAGCCACCAATCTAGCGGTTCACTTACACAGAAGCCTGTGAGCAGAGCTACCACAAACCAGGAATGGGCGCAGGTGCAGGGGCCGGCGCAGGCGCGGGCGCAGGCAGTGGGGTCGGCTGCGCCTGAGTTCGCTGTACTAAGGTTGGTCGGTTAAAGCGGGGCACATTGACAGGGCGGGTGGTCACTTCGATTTCGCTCACTTCGATCACTTCGGCAACCCCAATGAGGCGAGCCACACAGCGTGTGGAGTCGGTTCCACCTTCGACCTCAACGGAGGCGGATTCTAGGGAATCGTCGCGGGTTGAGAGCGTGTAGGTGCCGTCGCTATAGGTCGTGCTGCCCGTTTGAGGCAGTTCGATAATATCGCCGTAGATGCCGTCGGTGACAGGATCGACGAAGGCAATGCGAGCGCGATCGCTGTAGTATTCTGCCCGGAAGCTCTGCCCTCTGGCGCAGTCATAGCGGACAGTGGTGACGGTTTCTGCCTGAGCAGGCATAGCGGCGATCGCCGTCAGGGTCAACATTGAAAAACCAGTACCGATCAGATGTTTTTTCATGAGGCTCACACCTAGCGTTTCAACAAATTTCAAGTAACGTTAACCCGTGACGTTGGTCACGTCTGATGGATTCTGATGGATGACGCCTATTAGCGCGGTCGATGCTTGGCTGAGTCAACGAACTCGCCCATCACCCTGAGGCAAGCCAGCAAGCTCGATAGGCGCTGCTTGGATTCAATGACATTCCTGCAATCGAATCGCCTTGATGCAGCTAGCCGCTTGTTTGGTAAAGCTTGCGGAACGATACCGGATGATTATAGAGGAGATGTCTTGTTTCACAACAATATGCTGAAATTCTGTCGTAATTCTTAAGTAGGCGGCAGTAAGCGGCAGTAAGCGGCAGATGATCGCGTTTGTGATGTGCGATCGCCCTTTCGGTTTCCTCGTCCCGATTGTCTGTTTCCGCAATGGCTGAAAGCATGAAACTCTGGAATTTGCAGGCACTCGAATCATCGGTGCAGGGATTGACTTTGCAGCGCTTAAGTCGGTGTCCCTGTCTGAATTATGAATACGGCACTCGAATCATCGGTGCAGGGATTGACTTTGCAAGCTTTTCGGGCGATCGCCCCACGAGTTCGGTAGGATAGAGAGCGGAAGTGATGCAGCGCCAAGCCAGAAGCGCGATGCCTTGAGAGCAACGGTCAACACCGTTGGGTTTTTGACGTTGGCGCATAGGTTCGCAGATTTAGCGCTGCTGCTCCCGCCTTTGGGTGATCCTTTGGCTCAGTAGCGTCTGTCTTGCTTGAGCTTGCGCGATTGGTATTGGGTTTTAGGTTAGATTCCGTGTTGGATAGGTTGGAGAGGTCTGCTGAATGAATCTGGTTTCACTCCAGGGCTGGCTGGATAATGCCACCTTTGCGGTGTTGTTTGTCACGATGCTGGTGTATTGGGCAGGTGCGGCGTTTCCCACCGTGCCCTATTTGCAAACGGCAGGAACAACCGGGATGGCGATCGCCAATCTCTGCATGGCCGGGCTGCTGGGCGCTCGCTGGATCGAGGGCGGCTATTTTCCCCTAAGCAATCTTTACGAATCGCTGTTTTTCGTTGCTTGGGGCATTACTGCCATGCACCTGCTGGCGGAAAACATGAGCCGCAGCCGCTTGGTCGGAGCCGTCACCGCGCCCGTGGCGATGGGCATTACTGCGTTTGCAGCACTGTCCCTGCCTGACGCGATGCAGCATTCCGAACCGCTGGTGCCCGCCCTCAAGTCTAACTGGCTGATGATGCATGTCAGCGTCATGCTGCTGAGCTACGCCGCGCTGATGGTGGGGGCCCTGATGGCGATCGCCTTTTTGATCGTGACGCGGGGCCAGGCGGTAGAACTGCGCGGCAGTTCGGTGGGCACGGGCGGCTTCCGCGATGCCCGCTATCGCGTCAAGCGAGCGGGTCAGTCAACGGCCTCTCTGGAGCCAGTCACCGCCAGCCCTGGCAACACCGCCGTCCTAGAAACTGCGCCCGCCGTCGCCGCCGTGCCCCTCTCGCCCCAGCGCCTCAGCCTGGCCGATACCCTCGACAACATCAGCTATCGCATGATCGGGCTGGGGTTTCCGCTGCTCACCATCGGTATTATTGCAGGAGCTGTCTGGGCAAACGAAGCCTGGGGTTCCTACTGGAGTTGGGACCCCAAAGAAACCTGGGCGCTGATTACTTGGCTGGTGTTCGCTGCCTATCTCCACGCCCGCATTACACGGGGCTGGCAGGGTCGTCGTCCGGCGATTCTGGCGGCATCGGGCTTTTTGGTGGTGTGGGTGTGCTACCTCGGCGTAAATCTGCTGGGCAAGGGGCTACATAGCTACGGCTGGTTCCTATAGCAAACACCGCGCCAACCGCGCCTCCTCTGCTTGCTCCTGTCAGCAAACCCTGTAAGCAAAGTTCTATAAGAAAATCCAAAACCTATGGATCAACTGCCAACGCCGCTGAATGATGACGAAGTAATCTACGTCAGCGTAGGACGGGTGCTGATGAGCAATCCCACCTTTAAGGTGGGCGAATTTTTGGACGCACTGGCGCAGGCCGTCAGCGAGCAGCAGGGCGAGTGGTCAGACGAGTGCGAAGACTGGTTTGGGGATGGCGCTCGATGTGAAGTGCTGCGGTTTGGCAACCAGGGCTGGCAGCGCGGCCGCATCCGGATTCGGCTGGAGTTTTTTCCGGAGAATCAAAAGCTGCTCCAGGCGGAACGTCCCCGCAAAGAGCGCAACAGCGGATCGCGAGAAAGAGCCGGACGACCGCCCCGCGATGCAATCTACAGCCGCCAGGATGAGGGATATCGGGATGAGGTATATGAGGCATATGAGGTATATCGAGAGGACGATTACTAGGGACATCCCTGCTCCTGCTCTTGGCCAGGCACATGGTTTCTTCTCCCTGGACACCGCTTCATGCTCAGTTGCACCGGAGTATCCGGCAGCGGCAGTTGTTTTGTAAGGGCGATCGCCTTTTGATTGGGGTGTCGGGCGGGCAAGATTCGCTGTGTTTGGCACAACTGCTGCTGGATTTGCAGCCCAAGTGGGGTTGGGAACTGGCGATCGCCCATTGCAACCATCGCTGGCGACCGGATGCAGGGGCAAATGCCGACTACGTGCGATCGCTGGCGGAATCCTGGGGCATTCCGGTGTTTATCGAAACGGCAACCGACAGTCCGGCGAGTGAGGCAGCGGCGCGGGCGTGGCGTTACGACGCGCTGGGGGCGATCGCCCGTTCCCGCAGTTATACCCACGTGGTCACAGGCCACACAATGAGCGATCGCGCCGAAACACTGCTGTATAACCTGGTGCGCGGCAGCGGAGCCGACGGGCTGCAATCCCTCACCTGGCTGCGAAAACTCTGTCCCGGTGTGGTCCTGGTGCGTCCGCTGCTAGAGGTGCGGCGGGCGGAAACTGCCGCATTTTGCCAGTCTCGCGGCTTGCGCGTGTGGGAAGACAGCACCAACCAAGATTTGCGCCATCCCCGCAACCGCATCCGCCAGGACATTTTGCCCGCTCTCCAAGCCCATCTGAATCCCCAGGTCGAAGCCGCCCTCGCCCACACCGCCGAACTGCTCCGCGCCGACGTAGACTACCTAGAAGCCGCCGCTGCCGACCTGCTGCACCAGGCGCTCCCACCGGCCGCCTCTCCAAACGACTGCCCCAAACTCCATCGACCGACGCTGCAAGCGGCCGCCCTCGCCCTCCAGCGCCGCGCCCTGCGCCAGTTTCTTGCTCGCCACCTGCCTGCGGCCCCTGGCTTTGAGCCAGTCGAAAAACTGCTGTCCCTGCTCGACGCACCCAACCGCAGCCAGACCGATCCGTTTCCCGGTGGGGCGATCGCCCGCGTCGCTGGAGACTGGATCGAGTTTGTCGAGTCTACCAAAAGCGCAAAGAAATAAACAATTTCTCGCGGTTTAGATTGCGTATAATGCCATAGAATCTGGCTGGGCTTGGTGCGGGTTTGCTGGGTGGCCCCTGGTTATACGCGCATCCCCCTGACCCGCACCGCTGCCGCCCAGCGAACCCATGCTCCCCGATGTCCATGCCCCCCGATGTCCATGCCCCCACAACGTTGATGACGCTGACGCTGCGATCGCCCACACCATGCAACTGACTCCCCAAGAAAAGGACAAACTCCTCATCTTTACCGCCGCCCTACTAGCCGAGCGCCGCAAAGCCAAAGGTCTAAAGCTCAACTATCCTGAGTCCGTCGCCTACATCTCTGCTGCCATCCTGGAAGGCGCACGAGAAGGGCGCACCGTCGCCGACCTAATGACCTACGGCACCACTCTCCTCAGCCGCAGCGACGTGATGGACGGCATCCCCGAAATGCTCCACGAAGTGCAGATCGAAGCCACCTTCCCCGACGGAACAAAGCTGGTGACGGTGCATGACCCGATTCGATGAGCTAACACCGGAGGGAGGGGACGAGAAACGGAAAAAACGAAAAACGAAAAACGAAAAACGAAACCTCTTCGTTCTTCTCTCCTCCATCTTCTCCCTCTTCTCTCTTCGTTCTTCCCTCTTCCCTCTTCGTTCTTCCCTCCCCCATGATTCCTGGCGAACTCTTTATCGAACCTGGCGAAATCGAACTCAACGCGGGCCGTCCGACGGTGACGCTGATGGTGGCCAATACGGGCGATCGCCCCATTCAGGTCGGCTCCCATTTCCACTTTTTCGAGGTGAATGCAGCGCTGTCGTTTGACCGCGATCAGGCGCGGGGAATGCGGCTGGATATTCCCGCAGGAACAGCCGTGCGGTTTGAACCTGGCGACGAAAAAGAGGTGACGCTGGTGGCGCTGGTGGGCAGCCGCCAAGTTTATGGACTAAACGCAAAAATCAACGGGCCGCTGGATTAAAGTAGCCCGTCTCTGGTGTGTCTGTGCCGTGTAATGCAATTCCGTGTAATGCGAAATCTAGTTACGCTGGGTCTGGTTACGCCAGGCCTAACCAGGGGCTAATTGCCCACTCTTGAATCAGCCCTTTGAATCAGCCCTTTGAATCAGCCCTTTGAATTAGCCTTTAAGGGCCCGCCTAAAGTTTTGCCGATAGGATGCATTCAGCAGCATCAATGGCCAGAGTACCGTCAGCATCAGACGGTTTTGGTTGAAGTTCGTGCGATTAAACCCGGTCCAAAATTTCCAGGCACCCCCAACGTAGATCACCAGTGCCAAAAATGTGATAAAGCCCATCTTGACCTCTCAATAATGCTCAATCGCTTAAGACGTTTAGAAACCGAATAGAAACCGAACCCTAAATCCGGATTGCGTTTGCTTCAAATAGCAGGAACGCGATCCCTGCTAATGATTACAACACTACGAGAAACCTTTTCTCCAGTCTAATTCGTGGCTTTGCAGTTGAGACGGTACGGTTTTACGGATATCCCAGGAAACCAGGATTCAGAGGCGATCGCCCCACTCCAACTTTCCCCGCTTTCCGTCATCACCTCGGCGATGTTCCCTAGCCAGAGGCGGCGCATCCCGGTGTTGACGGCTGCACACCTTGCGAAATCTCCAGTTCCGGCAAATGTGCCAGCAGCACCACCTCTCCTGTCGCAGTCTGCCGCCAGCCCCGCGCTTCTTGCAGCAGTCCTGGTGCTGTTGACAAAGCAGCATCAGACGGCTTTCGCAAGGTCAGCCGAGAGGTTCGGGAATCTGGGGTATTGGGCATGGGCAGAGCAGCAAGACTGGCAGTGTGAAGAGTCGGTGTGTTTGTGGGTGTGTTTGTGGGTGTGTTTGTGGGTGTATTTACGCTGCCAGCGGGTGATTCCTCTGCCCAAGTTGCCCGGATCGAGGGTTGATCGAATTCGCTAGACGGGCTGGGGGGCAGGCCACCGCGACCCGTGACCACAAAGGCGCTGCGATCGGTGGCGATCGCCGAACTAGCCGCACATCGCTGAGCAATCAGCCGCGACGCATCCACAGGCGCAGTGGGCAAGGCCGTTACGCCCTGCGTCGGGTCGGTGCTGGGCGGCGTGCTGATGGCAATTGTGCCGCTGTTGCCCCGCTCGGAGGTCGCTGTAATGTCGCTCTGGGGTGTAAGCTGTGGCTGTGGCAGAAGACCCGTGATCCCCCTGGTGAAAATATCAATCGCCCCGCCATTGCCCGTAAAGGCATTGGCTGTGATGTCGTTGTTTTCCGTCAACACCGACAGGATGAAGCCTGCCCGCAGCATAATGTTACCCCCATCGCCCCCTTGCCCTGCAATGCCCGCTGTTGTACTAATCTGGCTGTTGCGCCGCAGCACGAGATAGTCCTGCGCTGTAAAGTTCAAGTTGCCGCCCACGCCGGAATTTGTATTGGCGACGATATTGCCTCGGTCTTGTAGCGTTGCCGATTGAGCCGATAAGGTCAGATTTCCTGCTCCCAGCGCATTTGGGCTGGGATTAAAACTGCCTGTGGCAATGTAGGCTCCGTCTCTCACCAGCAGTTCCCCCGTCGTGATAGAGAGATCGCCGCCGCGCCCGGTCGCCTCTGGCGCAAAGATATAGGGGGTTCCGGGCGTGCCTCCCGACTGGCTAAAGATGCCCGCAGGCACTGCCAGCCCAGCAGGACTCGCGGGAGCCAAGCCCCCCAACTCGATCCGCTCACTGGCTCGAATGCTCAGATTGCCTGCATTGGCGCTGCCAACGGTCGAGGTTTGAATCGTAGCTCCGTTTTGCACGCGCAGTCGCTGGGTCTGAATGTCGATCTGGCTGGGAATGGTGTCGGTCGGCTGAAACGACTGCGGCCCAGCAATCAGCGCAGATACCGAACTGGGAAAGGGCAAGCCTAATTCATCCACAACCTGCCCATTGAGTGCCACGCCTGCAATGTTGATCTCATCCGCCAGGATTTGCAAGCTCCCCGGTCGGCCGTCGCCATTGGTGTCGATGCTGATTTGCCCACCCTCCAGCAGGTTGAGCTGCCGCGTTGCCAGCACGATGCGCCCGCCGTCGCCCGTCGCGCCTTCGTTCACCCGCACAAATATCCCGCTGCCTTGGGGGCCATCTCCGTCCAACGCTGCCCCTAGGATTTGGATCTGACGAGTCGCAAGCAGGTCAATGCGCCCAGCCGAGCCGTTGCCGTTGGTGTTGGCAAAAATCTGGGAGCCGTTGAGCAGGGTGAGGCGATCGCCCCGAATTGCAATCCGTCCACCTGCCAAACTGCCCAGCGTATCGGCGCTGATGTAGGACTCATCCAGTTGAATCTCGCTGGCCCGCAGGCGGACTGTCCCGCCGCGATCGCCATTGGCACTGATATCGGCAAAGCCCGTCAGGCTGATTTGCCCAAACGCCCGCACGTTGGAGTAATCTACTGACCAGCCCCGCGCCACTGGAACCAGCCCAACCGTACCCGCCTGGGCCACACTGCCCAACTCGATGCGGCCGCCCGATGCGGTGACTTCGCCTCCTGGAAACTCCAGATCCCCGCCGATGAGGGCGATCGCCCGATTCGGCAACACACTCAGCCCAGAACCGTCATATGTGCCGAAATACCCCGCGTCACGCAGCGCTGGCGAAAAATTAGCCGCCCGGCTAATGGAAGCATTCACAATCGGCGCGGGCGAGGGGCCAAATTGCAGCCCAGTGGGAATGCTGATGGTCAGCAGCGGTGATGCTTGTGGATTGCGGGCGCTAAACTGGCTGCCATCGGCAAAGCGAATCCGCTCGGCAGTGCTGAGGATGACGGAGCCGCCCACGTCGAGCCGAGCGTTTTCGCCAAACAGAATGCCGCTGGGATTGATCAGAAAAAAATCGGCGGGGCTGATCTGCCCGTTGCTCTGCAAAATGCGGAGAGTGCCGTTGATTTCCGAAGCCGAACCACCCGTAACGCGAGTGATCAGCCGCTCTATATCGTCCACATTGCGGAAGGTGACCGGGCGATCGCCCGGCGAAAACCGCTCAAAACTGTGAAACAGATTGCCGCCCCGCTGCGTGCCGCCCGTAATCTCAAACTCGTTTCCCCGCCGCTGCACCTGGGTCGGCGTGGGCAAGGAGTTGTCGCTTCGCACCTGAGCGCTGGCTGGCGGAGCCGAGCAAAGCCACAGCCCAAAGCACAGCCCAACGCTAAGCGACGGGATGGCAGACCTGTGCAGGAAGGATGAAAAAAGTGGCATGTCTTCCGGCATCGCCCCCAAGCTGATCGAGGCGGACGTTCAACCCCCATTCAACCCCCATAGTATTGCAAGATAGTATTGCCAGAACCAAGGGCGCAGCAAAGATTCATTCGCTCCGTAACAGCGCAATCACAGCGTAATGAATCACGGCGTAATGACAGAGCAACTGTAGGGCAGTCACCGCACAATTGCGGCGACAGAGCGACGGCCGAATGATAGGTGACTTGCCCCTACCGCTTCCGCTTGCGGCTGAAGGCGATGCCGTGGCTGGCATGAAAATCGTCCTGCACTTTATGGGTGAGGCGGCGAGAAACCTGGCGCACAATTTGGTTTAGCAGGCGATCGCCCGTCGTTTGCACCAGCGCTTTGGGGAGAGCCTGGATAAAGCGAGGAAACCGAATCGAAACCGCCAGATCAAGCTCCCACTCTACGCGAGTTAGCGTCGGCTCCGCAGCAAGGCCTGTGGGTGCATCTGTGGGCTGAACCATGTGCAGCGCAGCCTGAAAATCGACCTCGTAGCCCGGCGCAACATAGTCAGGAATGGCGATCGTCTCAATTCGATAGAAGCCGCTTTGATCCTGAGGCAGCAGATTCAGACCGATTTTGGGTTCTACCTCGTAGCCAAACGCGCCAAAACGCCCAATAGTGAGGGCATACCCATTGTCTCCCAAGGGAGCCGCATCCATCGGTTGGGCACAGCGGCGAAACCAGGTGCGGTGGTCGTCGAGATAGGCGATGACGGTCGGCGCGTCAGCTAGCATCTCCATGCAGCTTGCATAATGCCCGCGAAAATGAGTTGGTTCCGTCGTATCTGGCATCTCTTCGGTCGCCGACAGGTTGGCGCTGTCCACGAAGGCAGATGTCATCCCTAAGAGGGAGTTAGAAGCGTCGATGGACTGGTTGGTGGACCTTGCCTGCATAACGTGTGCGGATTAGGAGAGGGGTTGGCGAGAATCTGCCTGGGCACCCTGAGGGCGGCAAGCTGATGAGTCTGCGGCAACTATTCCGGCGATTTGGCGGTCGGCGCGATCGCTAGGGCTGTTACCAAACTTAACCTAATCTGACCGAAAGTGCCAAAGCGAAAACTGGAAATTAACGCTGGCTCTACGGTTTGGCTCTCTAATGTTTAGATTCTCTAGATTCTTTAGTCTTTAGAAGTCTCTTCAGAAGTCTTTAGATTTAGATTCTTTAGACGTTAGATTCTGGAGACGCTGACCAGATATCGGCATCTTCTGGATGGATAATCTGCTGGCTGCCTAGGCTCAGCATAGCGGCAGGTTCTCAATGGCTACCATGATTGATTTACGGAAAGGTGCGCCGCTTTTAGGGGGCAAAGACAGGGGCGATCGCCCAAAATGGGTCAAAACCCAGCGGATCTACGCAAAACCTCTATGACATTGAGTTACATATTACTGATTTACACATGATCTACATACGCTGATTGACATCTGACAGTTGACAGTTGACAGTTGACATCTGGCTGTTGCTCACAAGGACAGGCATCATCAGGTGGCTACACCAGGCAGCGGGAGATTTCCTAACCTGGAATGCGAGCCGGCTAGGGTAGGATTTGGGAGGTTCTGTAATGGATATGGCAGACCACGCTTGAAATTCAGGAGGGATCGCGATGAAGGCTTGTGTGGTAGGCGCAACGGGGCGCACAGGGCGACGCATTGTAGAAGAACTGGTGCGGCGAGAGATTCCTGTGCGGGCGGTGGTGCGAAATCTGGAGCGGGGACGCGAGGTGTTGCCCCCATCTGCCGAACTGGTGGTGGGCGATGTGCTGCAACCGGAAAGCCTGAAGGCGGCGATCGCCGACTGTACGGTCGTGCTTTGCGCCACCGGAGCCGCCCCCAGCTTTGACCCAACGGGCCCCTACAAAACCGACCTAGAAGGCACGAAGAATTTGGTCGATGTGTGCAAGGCTCAGGGTATTCAACACTTTGTTCTGGTGTCGTCGCTATGTGTGTCTAAACTGTTTCACCCGCTCAATCTGTTCTGGCTGATCCTAGTGTGGAAGAAGCAGGCGGAGGAATACCTTCAGCAGAGCGGACTGACCTATACAATTGTGCGTCCGGGTGGACTGCTAGAGGACGACCTGCCCGATGCGGTAGTGATGCAGGGCGCAGACACGCTGTTTGATGGGCGCATCCCCCGCAAAAAGGTGGCAGAAGTCTGTGTGGAAGCGCTAACCTTACCAGAAGCCCGCAATAAGATTGTGGAAGTGGTCGCCCGTCCGGATGCACCTGCTCGTTCCTATGGTGAACTGTTTGGGGCGATCGCCTAGATTTAGGGCCATGACCCCACGATGCTGAGCTTTTTCATTAACCCGTGACCCTGATTCCTCCTCCAACCTCTTCTGCTAAGTCGCATCAGTCAAAACGCAGCGCTGTGACCCGCATTTTGCTCATGGGAACCCTGGCGCTCATGGCGCTACCCGTGATGGAAAAAGTGATGGGTTGGGATGGGTCGCTGCCGCGTGGGGGCGAACCGGTCGGTAGCGTTCTGCCGATTCCGTTACGAATGGCGGGCGGTGATCCCTACATTCGGGCGCTGATGCGGACGATTTCTGCCAGCGAGTCCAACGATCCGCGTCCCTATTCGCTGATTTATGGGGGCGAGCGCTTTGAGGATTTTTCCCGGCATCCGGATCGCTGCGTTCCCATCGTCGCTGGCCCCAATCTGGGCGATTGCACCACGGCGGCCGGCCGCTACCAGTTCATCACCTCCACCTGGCTAGAGCAAGCACGGGCCTATCACCCCAACCCGTCTGGGTTATGGCGCTGGCGCAGCTATAGCTTTGAGCCAGAATATCAGGACGCAGTAGTCTATGCATGGCTCAGCGACCCCCAGGCTTGGGGCGTAGACCTAGCGCAACTGTTGCGCGAAGGGGCCATTGAGGAGGTGCTGTATATCCTTTCACCCACTTGGACCAGTTTGGGCTACGGCATCGAAACCAATTCAATGAGCGCCTCGCTGCCCGATATTTATGAGGAAATGCTGCGTGAAGAACTGGCGATCGCCGGAGA
>JBDNCP010000122.1:0-15164 GCA_046719575.1 Cyanobacteriota bacterium | reverse complement strand
GGCAGCGCATCAAGATATCGGGAGCGCAGTGGGAAAAGGGTAACGTACCACAGGTGCAGAAGCATCGCTGTGCCTACCTGAATGGACTATTCTCAAAATGAGTCTTACAAAACTGGGATGCTCTCTAGCAGTTTCATTCGCAGTGCCACTTAAGAGAATTAATTAGGAGCGCTGTTTTGCTGCAAAAAGCGCCCTCCAACTCGTTTCAGCAGACGATTCAGATCGGAAGACGATTCAGATCGGATCAGATTTGAGTAGACTTCTTGCGTGAATCGTGGCGCGGTATCGCTGCGCTACGATTCACGCCCTCAAAACAGCATTCATGCAAGAGGTTTAGTGTCTTGAGAGATTTTCTGGAACTGTCTTTGGGGATGTATCTAGAAGTTTCAAGAATCAACTTTCAACCTGGATTTATTCCGTAACTCCCTATGCGATCGCCTCTTTCTCAATCCTCTATATGGCTCAAAGCCAGCAGTTTTGTATTGATTTTAGTATTTGGAAATTTGCACCCAATTGCCATTTCTTTAGCGCAAATGCAGCCACAGTCAACCCGACCTGCTATCGAGTTTTGTCGGCAAGAGCAAGAAGCAGAGAGCGATCGCCACTTTTTTAGTCGAATGCGTCGTCTGGAGGCAGATTTGGCAGCCGATCGGCAAGCAGCCGCCAGCGACCAGATGATTGCCTTGCTAAAGCTGGCTGGCAGCCTGCCCGCGCCCCAAAAAGCGCTGCGGCTAGCGGGTTTGATTACCGAAGAACCGGGCTACAGTCCCAATCTCTGGCGGACTCTAATCCAAAAAGCTGACGAACGCGACCAGCCCGGCTTGGTGTTGCCCGTGCTGGCAGAAGCCCTGCGGGAAACACGGACTCTGGGTGCAGGCTATAGCTTTTTGAAATCGCAAACTCTGCTGGCGATCGCCCGTGCTTATCTGACGCTCGATCAGTGGGAGGCGGCTGGCGCAACGCTGGATCTGGCGGCTCAGGCGGTACAGACCGTGCGGGGAGACGAATTTAAAGTCAACGCGCTGGTGCCAATTGCCGAGGCTGCGGTGTCTGCTGGCCGGGTAGACTGGGCGATCGCCCTGCTCAATCAGGCTAATCGTCACGCCAGCGCTATCGTTCACCCCAACCCGACTCGCCGCAGCAGCGCTCTGGCCAAAGTGGCAACTGGCTATGCTAAGGCTGGCCAGATCTCCCTGGCCCAACAAATCGCCCAGGGCCTTGTCGATGTGCCCTATGCCCAAGGGCAGGCCAAGCTAGAGATTGTGCGGATGCAACTGACGCAAAGCCAGTGGGAATCTGCGGCTGCCACAGCACGGGGCATCGCCGACCCCAGCGCTAGAGCGATCGCCCTGGCAGAGGTCGCCAGCGCCTACACGGCTCGCAACCGGGCAGAGGGCGAGGCCCTGTTTCAAGCGGCGGTATCCGTTGCAAAATCTGTCAACGATGCCGAATTTACGCTAGAAACGGTGGTCAATACCTACGCAAGCGTTCGCATCGACCCAGCGCTGGCAGTAGCCCAGGCCATGACAGATGCCGAAAAGCGATCAAGCGTGCTGACCAACCTTGCGCTGCAACTTTGGGGACAGCGCCAGACAGATCAGGCAGAAGCCGTGATGCAGCAGGTAGAGGACGCGCTGCGGCAGGTTCCGTCTGACTGGCAGGCCGTTCAGGTGCGCCAACTGGTGCAGCGGGCGATCGCCGTTTCGGCCTACGAGCCTGCCATCCGCATTGCCACAGCGCCGACCGATCCGGTTTTGGTGGGCGATCGCGACATCGTTTTATTGCTGATCGTGCAGCGAGCCGCCGAGCGACAAGCCCTGGCCGCCGCAGACCGGGCATTTATGAAAATCGCGCCCGAAAATCTAGACATTCGCGGTCAGGCGATGGTGGCACTGGCCACAGCTTACATAAACACAAGCCAGACCGACCGGGCGCTAGAACTAGGGCAGGCGATTGACCCCGCAGATGGATTGATGCAAGTGCGGCTGACTGCGGCGATCGCCCGCCAACTGCTGCTCACGGGCAATATCGACCCCGCCACGGACTTGTTTGACCAGGCGCGAACCACGGCGGCGGCGCTGACCACGCCAATCGATCGCCTGCAAGCGGCGGCGGCGATCGCGCTGGAGGTCGCCAATGCCGGACAGCCTGTAGATACAGCTATGCTCGACTTAATCCGGCGCAGCGCGGTTGAAATCAACGACTTTTCGACCAGCAGCTATTACCTGTGGTCCCTCGTGGAACAAACGGTAGCCCTGCGCCATTTTGATCTGGCGTTGCGGCTTGCTCTGGCCACGCCCGACCCCGACCGTCGGGATTTGTCGCTGGGAACGGTGGCAGCAGCCGCCCTGCGAGATGGGCAAACCGATCGGGTGCTGGCGGTCATCGACCACAGCCATACGCCGGAACACCGCGTCGGAATGCTGCTGGGTCTGGTAGAGCAAGCCCGCCAAGACGGACAGCCCCAGCAGGCGATCGCCCATCTTGCCCGCGCCCTAGCACTCGCCCACACCATTCCCGACCCCGAAATTCGCACCTTGATCTTTGGCAATGAGGGCGGCACGGTCGTAGACGACGACACCGATCGCGCCAGTGCCTACGAGGCGATCGCCCTCCACTATGCCCAACTGGCTCGTCAGGCCGACGCACTGCGGGTGGCCGGGCTGATTCAAAATCGTCGGGAGCGCGATCGAGTCAGGCAGCGCGTGCTGTGCTACCGAACGCGGACATGACGGGTTCAATCCACAGGGAGCAAGGTTTGCAGGGCGATCGCCTGGGCCTGCGCCATCTGTCCGTAAGTAAACACATAGGGCACTTCGGCGGGCAACTGCGGCAGAAACTGCTCCAGGATATAGGGGCTGCCATAAACCACCAGCCCTGCCAACTGCTCCGTTTTTAGCAAGTGCTGAAACCAGCCCGCCGCAAGTTGGCTCAGGTCTGCACTGCCACGAAACGGATTGCCCCGCACAAACAGTTGCAACAGCGTGGGCACAGGCGACGGTTCCGAAAGCGCCAGACCGACTGGCGTGTGGCCATCGACGATTTCCACCCGAAAGCCGCGCTGCTTGGGGAGGGCGATCGCCGGAGCAGTGCGGTTTAGAAACTCGCGCTCTAGCACGTCATCCAGCACGATCAGCGTGCGGCGCGGTTCGGCAATGGTCAAATCCTGCAACCGGGAGAGAGTGGGCGCGTGGACCCGCATCGACGCTTGCAGCAGGTCATCCACCAAGCGTCGAGACTGGGGCTGGGCCAGATGCGCCAGCAGCGGCTCGATTTCCAAACCTGCTGGGGGCAACGTTTCCCAGGCGTGGGACGTGCCGCCTGTGGGCATATCGGGCCGCAGCTTGTCTTTTGCCTGCTGAATTCGCGCCAGAGAGTCCTGAATCCGCTCTGGAGCAATGCGCCCCGACGCGACCGCATCGCACACGGCGCGAATCGCGCCTTCGGGGTCAGCAGGCATCAGCAAAATATCGGCTCCGGCTTCGACCGCCAGCACAGCAGCTTCGTGGGGGCCGTAGTGGTTGGCGATCGCCCCCATGACCAGTGCATCGGTCGAGATTAGCCCCGCAAAACCCAGGCGATCGCGCAGATGCCCCGTCAAAATGCGACGCGACAGCGTGGCGGGCCACTGCTCATCGAGTGCGGGAATTAGCAGGTGAGCGCTCATGACGGAATCCACACCCTGGGCGATCGCCGCCTGGAACGGCGGAAATTCGACCTGCTCCAGCCGGGACAGCGCATGGGGAATCAGCGGCAAATCCAGGTGCGAGTCGGTGGCGGTGTCGCCGTGGCCGGGAAAGTGCTTGGCGCAGGTCAGCACGGGAAACCGCTGTGCGCCCCGAATAAAGGCGATCGCCAGCTTGCTGACGATTTCCGACGTGTCGCCAAAGGCCCGCACGTTGATCACCGGGTTCGCTGGGTTGTTGTTCACATCCACCACCGGAGCCAGCACCCAGTTGATGCCCACGGCGAGGGCTTCTTGCGCCAGTGCTGCGCCCAGATCTTCGGCATAGCGCAGCGCCAGGGACAAGTCTCGCTTGGCCAGCTCGCCCAGCGCCATCGGCGGCGGAAACCAGGTCGCACCCGAAAACCGCTGCCCCACGCCTTCTTCCACATCGGCGGCGATCAGCAGCGGCAGGTCTGCCCAGGACTGGAGTAAGTGCGATCGCCCAGCCAGTTCTGCCGCGCTGCCGCCCAGCAAAATCACGCCGCCCACGCCCAGATCTTCCACCCAGTGGCGCAGCGTCTCTGTCGGCGGCTCCCAGGCGGGATACTGAATCTGATGGTCAAACCAGTAGCCAGAGGCCCGCACGACGACCATCTGCGCCACCTGCTGCGGCAGCGACAAATCCTCCCACTGGGGGCGAAGCTGGGCGCGAGTCGTCATGAAACTGGGCCAAAAATTGGGCTAATCCTCAGCGCAAAGGAGGGAGTTGTCTTAATCTTCATCGAGATCTTCATCGAGGTCATCGCCGAACTCGCCGTCTTCATCTAGTTCGTCGTCGAGTTCATCGTTAAATTCGTCGTCGAGTTCATCCTCGAATTCGTCGTCCTGTTCGTCAGCGAAATCAGAACTAGCCCGGTTTACCGGCGACTGAGCAACGTCTGGAGACTCCGGCTTGCGCTCGGCGCTGAGGCGATTGATCAGCGACAGAACCTGCGTTCCCCGCTCAATGGAGCGGTCTTCCACAAACACCACCTCCGGCGTGCGGCGCAGGCGAACTCGCTGGCCCAGCGTGCTGCGGACGTAGCCCGTGGCGGACTTTAGCCCTGCCATTGTCTCAGCGCGGGCTTCGTCTGAGCCGTAAATGCTGACGAAAATCTTGGCGTGCTGCAAATCGCCCGACACATCGACATCGGTGACGCTGACCATGCCCACGCCCACGCGATCGTCCTTGATGCCGGAAATGAGAAGCTGGCTGACTTCGCGCTTGATTAATTCTGCGACGCGGGAAACCCGCCGATCGGTTGCCATAGGGGTATAGAGGGGTCAGGGTCAGGAGTCGGGGTCAGGCTTCAGATTTGCTTTACCATACACCTGATCCCTAAAGCTCCAGCATAGCGCGGAGGGTGAAGGCGATGAAGGCAAAGCCGGAGAGCAGGAGGAGAGAAGTGGCGATCGCCGTGGTGGGCTTTTGAAACAGCGGCAGCAAGGGCTTGACGAACGTATACAGCACGCCCAGCGAAAAGCTGATGAGATAGCGGGGATAGCGAGAAACGTTTGTAAAAAAGTCTTGCATTGGATTTGCAAATAAGAAAATGCGCCGAAATTTTTCTCGTCATCTATTCTAATGGGTAATTTCATCTGTACTCGCACCGTCTCCCCGGATAGTTCCTTGGTTACTAGCGTTTCGCAAACTCTCTTGCCGCGCCCCTTTCTCAAGTGGGCCGGGGGCAAGGGGCAATTGATCTCGCAATATCTCCCCTACTTTCCCGATTCGTTTGAGACGTATCACGAGCCGTTTTTGGGGGGCGGTGCGGTTTTTTTTCGGCTACAACCAGCGCAGTCGGTGCTGATGGATATCAATGAAGAGTTGGTGAATGTCTATCGCTGTGTGCGCGATTGCGTGATGGATGTGATTGCGCTGTTGGAAGAACACCAGCTTCATCATGGGCAGGACTATTACTACTGGGTGCGGAGCAATCCGGGAACAACAGATGTGGAGCGGGCAGCGCGGCTGATTTATCTCAACCGGACGTGCTTTAACGGGCTATATCGAGAAAATTCACAGGGACAGTTCAATGTGCCGATGGGGCGCTACAAAAATCCCAAGATTTGCCATGTAGATTTGCTGCAAGCAGCGGCGATCGCCCTCCGCCACACCCAGCTATTTGCCCATCCGTTTGAAATGGTATTGGAACACGCCCACACGCCGCAGGATTTTGTCTATCTCGATCCGCCTTATTACCCCATCAGCGCCACCAGTCGGTTTACGTCCTATAACCGCTACGCCTTTAACCGGGACGACCAAATTCGCCTGCGAGACGTGTTTGCAGAATTGGCACGGCGCGGGGTCAAAGCGATGCTGTCTAACTCTGACTGCGAGTTTATCCGCGACCTCTACGCCGACTTCCCCACACACACCATCACCGCCGCCCGCTCGATCAACTCCAACGCCCGCCGCCGAGGCAAGATTACCGAAGTGCTGGTAACCTCCTATCGCTCATCCAAAACTCAAAATCCCTAATTTTGTCTGTCTGCCTGCTCAACAAAGTGGGGCTTTGATGTTGAAATAGAAGCATGGGGCTGACACGGCGCGAATTTCTACAGCGGGGTAGTGGGGCGATCGCCATCGGTGGGGCGCTCGGCAGTGGGCTATGGGTCTGGGGCGATCGGGCTGGGCAGATATTAGCCGCGCCTACCTCCCGCAAGCTGGCCTTGCTAATTGGCATTAGCCAATATCCCGAAGCGGTGAGCGACATTCCCCCCGTTAAAGGCGGGCTGCTGCCGGGGGCGCTGACGGATGTAGAAATGCAGCGGCAGGTGTTGCAGCATCGCTTTGGGTTTCAGCCTGCGGATATGGTGACGCTGACGGACGAGCAGGCCACCTGGGCAGGCATTACGGACGCATTTCAGGCGCATTTGCTGGATCAGGCAAAAGCGGGCGATGTGGTGGTGGTTCACATTAGCGGGCTGGGCAGTCGGGTGCGCTCGGTGACGAATCCGGATCAGCTTTGGGACAGCATTGTGCCCGTTGATGGGGTGCTGCCGACGAGCGATCGCCCGCTGATTGGCGACCTGACCCGTATGGCGCTAGAACGTTTGGTGCGATCGCTCCCCACGTCGCAAGTCGTGACGCTGCTAGATTTGGGATTCTCGAACCTGGGCACCTCGCTCCAGGGCAACCTCCGCATCCGCGCTCGTCCCCATGCGCCCACGGGCGACCTGCATCCCCAGGAAATTGCGCTGCAAGAGTCATTGGGCGATCGCCTCCGGGCCGCCAAAACGCCCCCTTCCGCTCCGTTGCCAGGGCTGTTCCTCACTGCTGCGGCTCCTGATCAGGCAGCGCTAGAAGGTCGCTGGAGCGGCTTTAGTGCGGGGCTGCTGACCTACGCCTTGACGCAATATCTCTGGGATGCCACCGCAGGTACGGCGCTCTCTACAGTGCTAACCCAAACAGCAAGCAGCATCAAGCGGCTCTCAGGCGCAAACCAAGAGCCACAGGCAAGCGGTACTCTCAGACGCGATGGCAGCACCAGCGCCTATCCGCTCGTGCCAGCCGAGCCAGGAGCCGATGGAGTGATGCTGGCTGCACCAGATACAGCCCGGACGCTGCGCCTGTGGGCCGGGGGCTTGCCGCCGTCTGCCCTTAGCGCCTACAGCCCCGGTTCGCTCTGGGAAACCATCGGCGGAGCGCCGCGATTGCTGCGGGTGCAGGGTCGAGATGGGCTGACGCTCAAAGTTTTGCCGGTGACCGAGGGTGTGCCCGTGGAGCCAGGACAGCGCGTGCAGGAGCGGGTACGCTTGCTGCCCCGCAGCGTGGGACTGACGATCGCCCTCGACAGCAGCCTAGATCGAATCGAGCGAGTCGATGCCACCAGTGCGTTTACGGCGGCGAAGGTGTCGCTGGTCAACGCGGGTGAGCAGTCGGCCGACTATCTTTTTGGCAAGCGACGGGCAATGGAAACGACGGTGGCGGCGGTGTCGCTGTCAGAGTTACCCAATCCCGCCGTGCAGACGGATGTGCCCCCGACACAGCCCGTTTTAGAGATGCCCAATCCTGCTGCGACTCCGGACAGCAAATATGGTCTGTTTTATCCCGGCCGGGTTCCGCTGGGCATTGAGCTATCTACGGCAGATGAAGCGGTAAAAACGGCCGTGAATCGGCTCACACCCCAACTGCGATCGCTCTTTGCCATGAAGCTGCTGCGGCTGACGGTGAATGCGTCCTCCTCGCGCCTCAGTGTGCGGGCCATTTTGGAACAGGTCGGGGCGGGCCCTACTGCGGCTCGCCCGCTGCCCATTGTGCAGCAAGAAACTGCTAGCATTCCCAATCGGCTAGGTAGCAATCGCTTGGCGGCGGCTGTTGAATCGGGTACTTCTGTCTTCGCAGGCAACATGCTCCGCTATCGGTTGCAAAACGCAGGCGATCAGCCGCTCTACGGTATTTTGATGGGGCTAGATAATACTGGCCAGGCGATCGCCCTCCCGTTGTCCACCAGCCTCGATCAGCCGCCGCTGCCGCCGGGTGCAGACCTGACGCTGCCCGCTGCGCCGTCTCCGGGCTGGGTTGTGCCCAATGTGCCCGGTCTGGCAGAGATATTTCTCATCCTCAGCGTGGCTCCTTTTAGCCGCACGCTGACCGGGCTGCCCATTGTCCCTGGAGCTACCCCCAGACAGGCGATCGCCCTCGCCAATCCCCTCGATGTAGCCCAGTCCATTCTGCAAGACTTGCACGATGCAACTCCGGCCGGCGGTGATTTTCCTGGCGATTTTCCCAGCGACACCTACGCCCTCGACGTAACCCGCTGGGCAACCCTACACCTGATGTATCGTGTCGAAGCAACAGCCTGACAAAAAGGCAGTGCTGCAAGCTGAAACCCAGCTTTAGCTGAGTCACCAGAACTGAGTCACCAGAACTGAGTCACCAGAACTGAGTCACTAGAACTGAGTCGCCAGACCCTAATAGCTGGGCTGTGGCCCCAGTTCGCCCAGGCGATCGACCGGCCAAAAGCGTACCACGGCGCGTCCAATAATATTCTGGCGAGGCACATAGCCCCAGAAGTGGCTATCGTAGCTGTTGTTGCGGTTGTCGCCCAGCACCAAAAACGAATCAGCAGGCACTTCCTCTGGGCCCCACTGATAGTCGGGCGGCGACTGGATATAGTTTTCTTCGAGGGGCTGACCGTTGATCAACACGCGCCCGCCCGTTACCTGCACCGTTTCTCCTGGCAGCCCGATCACCCGTTTAATAAACGCCTCGTTGAGGCTGGGGTTTTGCTGCTTGAGGGCTTCCGTGGGATGAAACACGATGATGTCGCCGCGCCGGGGTGGGTTGAAGTGATAGCTAATTTTTTCCACAATCAGGCGATCGTTCACCTCTAGGGTCGGCAGCATCGACTCAGAGGGAATGTATCGCGCTTCTGCAACAAATGTGCGAATCCCCAGTGCCAGCACTACGCTCAGGCCAATCGTCTTGATCCCTTCCATAAGGGGGCTGTCGGCCTTGGGCTGAGGGGCAGCAGGCTCAGCGGGAGGCGTTTGAGGAGTAGGAGAATCAGATTGACTGGACATCTGCGAGTCTATGTAATTGGGTGTAACTGGGTAATTGAGTGTAACTGGGATTGTGTGATTGGGAGTGTAACTGGGATTGTGTGATTGGGATTAACGTAAACCTAAAATCAATCGAACCAAAATTAAGCCGCAACTTTAGACTTTAAGCCATTATGCCTGATGTCGATGAATGCACGGTAAATGCACAAGATGCACAGTGAATGCACAATCATCACGATAGACCACTTTTCAGAAGACGACATCCTTTTCATCTTTACTAGTTTATCTGAGGCTAGTTTATCTGAGGAGCAGAACCACCCTTATTTGCATCAGTGGAGATTTAATGCAAAGTAAATTTTTGAAGAAGGTGCTGTAAGGTCAACTTTTCAGACAGCCGCTCACAAAATTGGGGCTACGCCGATAGAATCGTGTCACGGCTTGGGAGGTGATATCAAAAGCATGGTAAGTTCAATCGCTGCTCCATTGGTCATCCGTCAGGCACAAGTGCTGCTGCCTGATGGAGAGATGGCACTGCGGGATGTGCGCCTAGAAAATGGGGCGATCGCCCAAATTTCCGCTGACATCCCGCCAGCACCAGGCGACACCCTTATAGACGCATCGGGGCTGACATTGTTGCCAGGGGCGATCGACCCACAGGTGCATTTTCGCGAGCCAGGGCTGGAGCATAAAGAAGATTTGTTCACCGCCAGTTGCGCCTGCGCCCAGGGCGGCATTACCTCCTTTTTGGAAATGCCCAACACGCGCCCGCTGACAATTACCCAAGACGCGCTAGACGACAAGCTGCGCCGCGCCTCAGAGAAGTGTCTGGTCAACTATGGCTTTTTTATCGGTGCAACGCCGGAAAACCTGCCCGACCTGCGGACGGCGAATCCGGTCTGCGGCATCAAGGTGTTTATGGGGTCGATGCACGGGCCGCTGCTGGTGAACGAAGACGAGGCCCTGGAGCGAATTTTTTATCGCGACGTGACCGATCCAAATTACGAAAATCGGCTGATTGCCGTCCATGCCGAAGATATGGCGCGAATTCTCCAGCGCCGCGAGAAGTATGCAGGCGTGAGCGATCCAGCCATTCACTCTGTCATTCAAGATAACGAGGCGGCGCTGATTGCTACGAAACGGGCGCTGGCCCTGTCCAAAAAATATCAGCGGCGGCTGCATATTCTGCACCTGTCTACGGGCGAGGAGGCGGAACTGCTGCGGCAAGACAAGCCCGCTTGGGTGACCGCCGAAGTCACCCCCCAGCATTTGCTGCTGAATACCTACGCCTACGAAACCATCGGCACGCTGGCCCAGATGAACCCACCGCTGCGATCGCCCCAGGACAACGCCATTCTCTGGCAAGCGCTGATGGACGGCGTGATAGACTTCATCGCCACCGACCACGCCCCCCACACGCTAGAAGAAAAAGCCCAAACCTATCCCAACACGCCCTCCGGGATGCCCGGTGTAGAAACTTCGCTGCCGCTGATGCTGACCCAAGCCGCCAAAGGCCGCTGCACCGTCGCCCAGGTGGTGAACTGGATGTCTACCGCCGTCGCCAAAGCCTACAAGATTCCCAACAAAGGGGCGATCGCCCCTGGCTATGATGCCGACTTGGTGCTGGTAGACCTCAACACTTATCGTCCTGTGCGCCGCGAAACGCTGAAAACCAAATGCGGCTGGAGTCCCTTTGAAGGCTGGGATCTGACGGGTTGGCCCGTCGTTACCATCGTCGGCGGACAGGTCGTCTATGACCACGGCACGCTGAATACGGCGGCAAGAGGGCAGGCGCTGCGGTTTGAGTGACGGGAAAGGGACGGAAAGAATGAAAAATGAAAAACGAAAAACGAAAAACGAAAAACGAAAAACGAAAAATAGAACCTCTTCTCTCTTCGTTCTTCGTTCTTCGTTCTTCTCTCTTCGTTCTTCCCTCTTCTCTCTTCCTTCTTCTGCTATATCGTAAAAAAGAGATCCGATTGAGCGAACGCTGCATGACCTCTTCTGAAATTGGCGTGGCCGTGGTGGGCACAGGGTTTGGGCAAAAGATCCACATTCCCGGTTTCCAGATTCATCATCAGACGAAGCTAGTGGCGGTGCAGCATCGCGATCGCGCCAAAGCAGAGGCGATCGCCCAGGCGCACGGCATTCCCCATGCCTGCCAGAGTGTAGAAGAACTGGTGGCGCTGCCGGAGGTGCAGGCGGTCAGCATTACCACGCCGCCGTTTCTGCACTACGAGCAGGCGAAAACGGTGTTGAATGCAGGCAAGCACCTGCTGTTGGAAAAGCCCACAACGATGACGCTGGCTGAGGCGGAAGAACTGCGAGCGTTGGCGCAGTCCAGAGGCGTGGCGGCGGCGCTGGATTTTGAATTTCGCTTTGTGCCGGAGTGGATGCGGCTGGCAGAACTTTTGGCCGAAGGCTTTGTCGGGCAAAAGCGGCTGGTGAAGGTGGACTGGCTGGTGAGCGGTCGCGCCGATGCCAACCGCCCGTGGAATTGGTATGCCCGCAAAGACCAGGGCGGCGGGGCGCTGGGGGCGCTGGGTTCTCACACGTTCGACTATCTGTGCTGGCTGTTTGGCCCAGCGGCGCGGCTCTGCGGCTCCCTCAGCACTACGATTCCCACCCGCCCCGACCCCGCTACGGGTGAACAAAAGCCTGTGGATTCGGACGATACGTGCCGCGTATGGCTGGATCTGGCAGACGGAACGCCCGTGCAGATCACCCTCAGCACGGTGACGTTTCAGGGGCGCGGGCATTGGATAGAGGTGTATGGCGATCGCGGCACGTTGGTTCTCGGCAGCGACCACCAGACCGACTATGTGCATGGCTTCAAGCTGTGGGCAGCGCCGACGGGTCAGCCGTTGCAACAGGTCGAAATTCCCGATCGCCTGCAATTTCCGCAGACTTATCCCGACGGTCGGCTTGCACCGTTCATCCGGGTGGTGGATAGCTGGGTGCGGGCGATCGCCCAGGAACCCTCGCCTATGCCCACACTAGCGGACGGGGTGTATTCGCAATGGCTAATCGACCGCACCCACGAATCGCATCAAAAAGGGGGCTGGGTAAGCCTCTAGCGCCCAATCCAGTCCCCTAATTTTCTCAAGCGCTTCAAAGCAAGCTAAAGCGAATCTAACTCAAAATCTGCTCCTACCGGCCGCTAAAGTTGCTGCGGCCATGGTCGATACCGGAGCCAGTCACGCTGCAAAAACTGCGGCTAATCGATGTGCCGCCACTGGTTTGGATATTGCAAGTGCCAGACGCAGGAACCGTGCGATAGCCCATCTCCGACGAGCGGAACTGTCTGACCTGAAGCTCGACCGTGCCTTCAAAGTTGCTGCGGATCGTACCAATATATTCCACAGAGAACCGTCCTCCTGTGAGGCTAAGGGACCCGCCGTTGTCGCGACGGACAATCACCAGTTGCCCCTCGCCAGAGCCGTTATAGCGGGCATTGTCGATGGTGCCCGTACTGCGGAATACGTCATTGGTGTAGTCGGGCGAGGGCGACGGGCTGGGTGCGGGAGCGCTGGCAGACAGGTATTGGGCAAAGACCCAGCCCTCGCCACCACGCTCGCCCACGACAAAGGCCCAGTTTCCCTGGCGACGGATGATCTCGACGCGATCGCCCCGACGCAGAACAAAGGTGACTGGGTGACTGGTACCCGGCCCCCGACGCACGTTCAGCTCATCGATGGTGACGGTTGCCACCTGAGCCAGTGCAGCAGTTGCCGCAATGACCAGGGCCGAGCAGGCTGCAATACCGCCTGCGATCCAATGTTTTACACGCATATTAACCATTTATTCCTGTTTTACAGAACACACAAAAGTGAATACGGCTAGCTCAAGGCTGGCTCAACGAAATGGCTCAATGAAAGAACAGTGGAATTCACACTAAAAATCCAAACTGTCGCGTTCATTTACACACAGTAATTCACACCCAGTAGACACATCCTATTTCCAAGCAAATCGACAGCCTATTCAGCCGTCCTAAACGCTTAAACTCTACCAGATTTGCCCAAAGTTGCTCTAAAAAATCAGAGAAAGTTTTCCTTAAGAGCAGCGGTCAGGGTAGGACTCCAACAGGGCGATCGCACGAGGTTCCATGAAATCTTTGTGGGAAATCTTTGCGGCAAATTTTTTAAGGGATTTTTCTAATGTTTCGCACTTGACTTGTGTCGTCGGTCTGAAGCAATCCCGCAGCAATCCCGAAGCAATTCCTCTATTGACGATCGCCCATCAAGAATGTCAAAGATAGAACAGTGCGACCTTGTTTTGTCAAGATATTTCGCAGGTTCAAGACAGTCGCCGCTTTTTTCTATTTCGTATGGATTCGCATGTATCTGTCAAAATCTGATTTCAAGCTGGCTCGATCTTGCCCCACAAAACTTTACTATCACAAGCTGGGTTATCCTTCAGCGCAAGCGGGCAGCGAGTTTTTGGAACTGTTGGCCGAGGGCGGATACATTGTCGAGGCGATCGCCAAACTGCTGTTTCCCGACGGGGTGCGCGTGCAAACCGAAGCAGACCCCGAAGCCGCAAATGCAGAAACCCTAGCATTGCTGAATCACGCCGACACCATCACGCTGTTTGAGGCGACGCTGCTGCATGAGCGGGCGCTGGCCCGGGCAGACATTTTGGCAAAGCAGGGGCAGCGCATCGACCTGATCGAAGTGAAAGCGCGATCGTTCGACCAGTCCGAGTATCAGCGGCGCATCGACGAAGGCAAATCCAGCCTGTTTTCGCTGGCGGGGTGGCGCGACACGATTGAGGATGTGGCATTTCAAACCCATCTGCTGCGATCGCACTTTCCCAATTTCGAGATTCGCGCCTTTTTGATGCTGCCCGACAAAACCAAATACTCCGCCATCGACCAACTGCATCGCCAATTTCAGGTGCGGCGAGTTCCAGTAGACGCGGGCTTTTCGCAGATTCAGGTCGAGTTTTCGGGCGATGTGGCAGCGCTCAAGTCTGCAAACTTCCTGACCCAAATCGACATCACCGCCGAAGTCGAGGCGCTGCTGCCGACGATTCGCGCTGGCATCCAGCAATACACCGCGCTGCTCTGGCCCAGCTTGCAGCGGGCTGAACCCGCATTGTCCATCGGCTGCCGCGACTGCGAATATTGGGTCGAAGACGAGGAGCCACTCAACGGCTTTCGCCACTGCTGGGGCGACCTGGCCGACGTATCACCGCACCTGCTCGATCTATATCGCGTCGGCAGCCTGCGCGATCGCGCCAACGAACTGATTCAGCAAAGAAAAGTCAGCCTGTATGACGTAACGCCGGATCTGCTGGTGAAAAAAGACGGCTCCCGGACTGCCTATGGCGATCGCCAGTTGCGCCAACTCCACCACACCCGCGAGGGAAGCGAATGGGTGTCTGAAGAACTGGCGGACATTTTGGACAGTTTTGACTATCCGCTGCACTTCATCGACATGGAAACCTGCGCTCCTGCAATTCCCTGCTACAGCGGGATGCGCCCCTATGAAACGATCGCCTTTCAGTGGAGCTGCCATACGCTGACCGCGCCCGATGCCGAGCCGCAGCACGAATGCTGGATCTGCACCGAAGATGAGTTTCCCAACTTTGCCTTTGCCGAATCGCTGATGCAGCGCCTCGGCAGCACTGGCACCCCTTTTATGTGGAGCAATCACGAAAACACCGTGCTGCGCGAAATTTTGGAACAAATGGGGCGGCGCGACTATCACAACCCAGCCCTGCGCGACTGGCTCAGCCACACCGTTAAATTCAACGGCACTGACCCCGGCCGCCTGGTGGATCTCTGCCAGCTTACCGAAAAGCATTACCTGCATCCCCAAATGCGCGGCAGCACCTCTATCAAAGTCGTGCTAGAAGCCGTCTGGCGCACCAATGCCCAACTGCGCGATCGCTTTCCGCAATACGTTCGCTACGACGAAGACGGTCGCCTGCTCAGCCCCTACAAGGCTTT
>JBDNCP010000121.1:0-15598 GCA_046719575.1 Cyanobacteriota bacterium | reverse complement strand
AAATTCGTCAACCCTACGCTAGCGCAAATGAAGGGCTAAGATGTGCTGAAAAATTGCCTTTGAAACACAACCTTGGGGGCTGCGATTGAGGAGTGAAAAAAAGCTGGGGAAGCCCTGGGGCTTAAGTCATACTTGGAAATAGTTAGCACACTCCAGGTCTCTATCGAGCGTGTTATGAAAGAGCGGGATTGCGCCGCAGCATGGCAGTGAAGCAGCATGGCAGTAAAACTGAGTTGCCCCTGGAACCCTTTACGGTGCCCCCCTTACAGATGTTGACCAGATATTTACAGATTGACTGGGGATGATGATTCAAGCTCAGGAGAAAGCAGGCTACACGCCTGAAGAATATCTGGCGCTTGAATCCGATGCCGAGGAGCGGCATGAGTATCTGAATGGAGCTATTGTTCCGATAGTCGGCGGCACGCCCAACCACAGCCTGATTATTGGCAATCTCGCCGCCGCGCTCAATTTTGCGCTGAAGCGTCAGCCTTATTTCGTCTTTGCTTCTGACCAACGGCTGTGGATTCCTCAGCGCAAAATCTACACCTATCCCGATGTGATGATCGTGGCAGGAGCCTTGCAACTTCAAGACGGACGAAAAGATACTCTGATCAACCCAGTGGCGATCGCCGAAGTTCTCTCCAATTCCACCCAAGCCTATGATCGGGGTGAGAAATTCAAAGCCTATCGCACAATTCCTGGCTTTCAGGAGTACGTGCTGATTGACCAATCTTCCATGCACGTTGAGCAATATTTCAAAACCGCCCCGCGCCAGTGGATTTTCTCCGAACAAGACGGCGAGACGGCAACTCTCAAGCTCAACACTGTTCCTTTCGAGCTTGCATTCGCCGATTTATACGACAAAGTGGTTTTCTCGGACACCGCAGAACCGGCGTAGGTATCTGGCGTTTCGCATCGCCAAAAACGCTGCCGCCGCCGTGGATATGCGTAAATGATTCTCGGTTGCCCTATCCCTCTACCCAGCCGTGAATCATGTCAGACTTGCAAGCCGATCCAGTCTTTTATTCCAGTGTCATGATCGAACACATCGTGCCCCGCAGCAAAGAGCTACCCTTTCGGCGGTGGCACGCAGAACTCTTGCATCGCGCTCGGCAGTTTCCGGGCTATATCCGGACGGATTTATGTCCGCCGCTGGTGTGTCGGGATGGCGTGGTGAAGTGGTATTCGGTGATGCACTTCGACACGCCAGAGCATCTGAATGGGTGGGTGCAGTCGAGCGATCGCAAAGAATTAGTCATCGCGGGGCAGAGCTTTTTGCAGGAATATCGCTTCAAGTCTTTTACGACCGGGCTAGAGGGCTGGTTTTCGCAGGCATCGGGAACAGAGCGGCCTGCGCTGGGGCCGGCACCGTGGAAGCAGGTGTTGTCGGTGGTGATGGGGCTATATCCTACGGTGATGATTCAGTCGCTGGTGTTTGAGGCGCTGGGCATAATGCAGAACTGGCCATCAGGCAGCGCCATGCTGGTGAATAACCTGATTACTAGCTCTATCTTGACCTGGGGCGTGATGCCGTTTGTGTCGCGGCTGCTGGCCTTTTGGCTAGAGCCACCCTATCGGCGATCGCCCATCCGGGTCAATCTTCAGGGCGCAGTGCTGGTGGGGGTTGCGCTGTTGATGATGATGACGGTGTTTAACCATATCAAGTAGGGCATCGCTCAAGTAGGGCATCACTCAAGTAGGGCATCGCTCAAGTAGGGCATAGACCCAAGCCCCAATTCCCTCGCCATTTGCCAATAAACCTCTTGCATAAATGCTGTTTTGAGGGCGTGAATCGTAGCGCAGCAGTACCGCGCCACGATTCACGCAAGAAGTCTAAAGAAGTCTAATTTCTTGCTTCTGATTGTCCATATCCAGGCTCTATTCAGGTTGTGTGCTGATGTATTTTGCATAACCGCCAAAAATGGGCGATCGCCCTTATTTGTAAAGCGTTTGGTAACGTTTGGCGGGTCAAAGCTTAAATTTTTAATTTGTAAATTCCAGCGTTTTGCTAATCCCTGTGAGGATAAAGTCTATCGTTGGATTCTTAGCAAGCTAGGAGTTCAGGGTCTACACAGGTCTAAATCGTGTGTGATTTTCGTGTGTGATTCTTTGCGTGTGATTCTTTGCGTGTGATTTTTCACGGGCTGTTTTTGGTGTGAGCGCAGTTTTGCTAGTTCAATCTGCCTGTCAATTTGTTTGTCAGGTTTTTCAAAGAGTCATCGTGTTGCGATCGCACGATCTGTGCTGTGTGGACTGGGATACTGAAAAGTTCTTTACAAAGTTCTTTGCAGTTCAAAACATTTCATCTTGGATATCGAATTAGGAGATTAACGAATGAGCTATGCTGTAGCGCCAGCAGAGACTCGCAGCAGGGTAGCGCTGGTTGCGCCGCTGTCGGGTCAGTTGGTTCCGATTGAGCAAGTGCCCGATCCGGTATTTGCCCAAAAAATGGTGGGCGATGGCGTATCGATTGATCCGACCAGCCAGACCTTGCTAGCCCCCTGCGATGGCGAGGTAATTCAGCTTCACCCGTCGAACCACGCGGTGACGGTGAAAACAGCGGACGGGCTGGAAGTGCTGATGCACATCGGTCTGGACACGGTGACGCTGCGCGGCGAGGGCTTTGTGCCGCGCGTGAAGGTGGGCGATCGCGTCCGAGTAGGGGACCCGCTGATTAATTTCGATGCAGATTTTGTGGCGACACACGCCCGCAGCCTGCTGACCCAGATTGTGATCACCAACGGCGATCGCGTCGCCCGGTTTGAGCCGCGTCTAGGGACGGTCGTGGGCGGGCAGGACATCGCGCTCGATCTGGCGCTGAGCAATGTTTCGGAAGATGGAACCGTGATTGGCGGAGTGACGGTCACCTCTGAACCCATCGTCATTCCGAACCCTACAGGGCTACACGCCCGCCCCTCTGCGGTGCTGTCTACGCTGGCAAAGAAATATAAATCTGAAATTCGCCTGAAGTATGGCGACAAATCGGCTAATGCCCGCAGCGTCATTGGGCTGATGGGCATGTCGGTAGGCAATGGCGCAACGGTGCAGCTCGAAGCCAGCGGCCCCGATGCCGAAGCGGCGATCGCCGAACTCAGCGAAGCCCTCCGCACCGGACTGGGCGAAGAGGGCGCAAAACCTGTCGCCGTAGCCGCCAGCATCGAACAGCCGGAGATTTCTAAGCCTGCGCCCCGGCCGCGCTCAGCAGATCCGAACATCATCCTGGGTGTAGCTGCTTCGCCAGGGGTAGCAGTGGGCTATCTGCGGCGGGTGCAGCAACAGGAGATTGCTGTAGCAGAACATGGCGACGCACCCAATGAAGAGCGGCGCAAACTAGAGCAGGCGATCGCCAAAGCCTCTCAAGATGTCGAAGCGCTGCGGGCAAAAGTCCACGGCCAGGGCGACCCGAAAAAGTCCGCTATTTTCGCGGCGCACCAAGAAATCCTGGGTGATCCAGAACTGATGGATATGGCAGCCAGCGCTATCGACAAGGGCAAGAGCGCCGCCTACGCCTGGAAGCAGACCTATACCAGTCAAGCTGAAATGCTATCCAAGCTGGATAATGCGCTGCTGGCGGAACGGGCGAATGATCTAAGAGATGTAGGCGATCGCGTCTTGCGAATTCTCACGGGAGTCACCGCCGAAGTCGTGACTTACCCCGAAAATACCGTACTGGTGGCCGAAGACCTCACCCCATCAGACATGGCCACCCTCGACCCGACCAAAATCGCGGGCTTCTGCACCGTGGCAGGCGGCGCAACGTCCCACGTCTCCATCCTGGCGCGAGCGATGGACATTCCCTCGATGGCGGGCACAGAAGCGCGGGTGCTGGAATTGCCGGAAGGTACGCCCGTCATCCTAGACGGCAGCAAAGGGCGACTGCGGCTGAATCCCTCAGCAGAAGAAATGGAGCGCACCCAACAGCGCATCGCCCGCGTCAAAGAACGCCGCCAGCGAGAACTGGCCACCGCGTTTGAACCCGCAATAACGACGGACGGGCACCGCATCGAGGTGGTGGCCAACATCAGCAATGCCGAAGAAGGCGCAAAATCAATCAAATTTGGCGGCGAGGGCGTGGGGCTGCTCCGGTCGGAACTGGTGTTTATGGAACGCGCCAGCGCCCCCGACGAAGACGAGCAAACCGCCATCTACAGCGCCGCCGCCAAAGCGCTGGAAGGTCGCCCGCTGATCATCCGCACGCTAGACGTGGGCGGCGACAAGCCCCTGCCCTACCTGCCCATTCCCCATGAGGAAAACCCCTTCCTGGGGGAACGCGGCATCCGACTTGGGTTCGATCGCCCGGAAATTCTCCGCACTCAGTTCCGCGCTATTCTCCGTGCTTCCCAAGCAGGCAACGTCCGCATCATGTTCCCCATGATCGCCCGCCTGGAAGAATGGCACATGGCGAAAGCGATGCTGGAGGAGGAGCGGCAGTCCCTCGGTGTTGCGCCCATTGATGCTGGAATCATGGTGGAGGTGCCCTCGACCGCCGTCATGGCAGAGCAGTTTGCCCGCGAGGTCGATTTCTTCTCCGTTGGCACCAACGACCTGACGCAATACACCCTGGCGATGGATCGCGGCCATCCCAAGCTGGCTCCCTATGCCGACGCGCTCAACCCTGGCGTGCTGGGGCTGATTGGCATGGCCGCCCGCGCTGCGAATAAGCACGGCAAGTGGTGTGGCGTGTGTGGCGGCGTGGCGGGCGACCCACAGGCTGTCCCCATTCTGATTGGCCTCGGCGTGAAAGAACTCAGCGTCAGCGCACCGACGATTCCTAGCGTCAAAGCCCAAATCCGCACGCTGAGCCTGGCCGAGTGCCAACGTCTGGCAGAGCAAGCGATCGCCGCTGACACAGCCGAAGCCGTGCGTGAACTGGTGCCGCTGTCAGAAGACTAAGGGGTGATGGGGTGACGGAGTGACAGGATAACCAGATCCCTGCTACCCCTACTCCAACCCCTCAACGCCCAATTCCATCCCTCATCCTTCATCCTTTAACTCATCATGTGGAAAAAATTCTTCGCGCTGGCGCAGCAGATGGGCAAGGCCCTAATGTTGCCAGTGTCTATTTTGCCGATTGCGGGGTTGCTGCTGGGTTTGGGCAGTGCCCGACTGATTGAGCTCCAGAACTTGGCGAGTGGCACGATTACGAAAACGACGTTTGGCTTCCTGCCGGAATGGTTGGCGACGATTATGAAAGCGTCGGGTGACGCGATTTTTGGCGTGCTGCCGCTGATTTTTGCGATCGCCGTTGCCATTGCCTACACGGGCAATGACGGTGTTTCGGCGCTGGCGGCGACGGTGGGCTTTATGGTGTTCATCGCGGCGCTGGGCGCGTTTGGCACGGCGCGGGGCTTTGTGACCGAGACGCAAATTCAGGATTTAATTCAGCAGGGGCAAGACACGCCAAACATCTGGATGAAGCCCGTGCTAGGCATTTTGACGCTGGATACGGGCGTGTTTGGCGGGTTGATCATGGGCTGCATTGCCGCCTATTTGTTCAACCGATTCTTTCGGATTCAGCTACCGCAATACCTGGGCTTCTTTGCGGGCAAGCGGTTTGTGCCGATCATGACCTCGCTGGTGGCGATCGCCGTTGCTGCCCTCATGAGCCTGATCTGGCCCCCCATCGGCGGCGCGATCAACAGCTTCGCAAACGCGGCCGCTAGCGGCAATAACATTCCCCTCTCGGCAGGGCTGTACGCTATCGTCGAGCGATCGCTCTTGCCCTTTGGTCTGCACCACGTTTGGAACGTGCCCTTCTTCTTCCAAATCGGTTCCTATACCGACCCCGTAACCAATCAACTGGTGCGCGGCGACATCAACCGCTTCTTTGCAGGCGACCCTACGGCAGGCATCCTGGGCGGCGGCTACTGGTTCAAGATGTTCGGGCTGCCCGCTGCGGCGATGGCCATCTGGCAGTCAGCAAAGCCCAAAAACCGGGCGATTACGGGCAGCTTGATGGTGTCGGCGGCGCTCACCTCGTTTCTCACGGGCATTACCGAACCGCTGGAATTCTCCTTCCTGTTTGTGGCTCCGGCGCTGTATGCCATCCACGCGGTCATGGCAGGCATTTGTGATTTCCTGTTTGTGGCGCTGGGCGGGCGCATGGGCTTCACCTTCTCGCAGGGCTTTATCGACTTTGCCCTGTTTAACCAACTCGGCAACTGGAACGGCAACAAGGGCGACGTGTGGAAGCTGATCATCGGCGGCGGCATTGTGGCGGCGGCGGTTTATTACTTTGTCTTCCGCGCCGCGATTCGGATGTTTGACTTCAAAACGCCGGGCCGCGAAGCCGAGGAAGAACTGCCCGAAGGCATGACCGTGGCTCCAGCAGCGGCTGGCGGTATGGCGCTGGGGCTGGTGCAGGCCTTTGGTGGGCGGGGCAATATCGAGGTGATGGACGCTTGCATTACGCGCCTGCGGATCACCGTGAAGGACAAGAGCAAGGTGAACAAGGCACGGCTCAAGGCGCTGGGCGCATCGGGCGTGCTGGAGGTGGGCAACAGCGTGCAGGCGATCTTTGGCCCGCGCTCAGAAAACCTCAAGACCGACATGATCGAGTATCTGAAGACCGCTGGCCCGGAAGCCGATTTGGGCTACACCCCCGCTACAGGCGAAGCCGAAGGGGTTGAAGAAGAGGTTGCGGTGGGCAATGGCGCTCCGGCCCGCGACCCAATGGCTGCCGAAAAAGCCGAAAACCTGATCATTGCCCTCGGCGGTCGTCGCAATATCCGCAGTGTGGAGCCGGCCGCCCTAACGCGCCTGCGGGTCGAGGTAGCAGACGACAGTGCGGTAGATGACGCAGCCCTCAGCGCGGCTGGGGCTAATGGCGTGATGCACCTGGCCGACCACAAGCTGCATGTGCTGGTAGGGCTAAATGCCGATCAGTATGCCGATGAGATGAAGCGGCAGTTAACCCACGTTTAGGTGACGGGGCAAGACACTGGGGCTAGCCCTAAGTAGGCAAACGGGGCTAGCCCTAAACAGGCAAGGAAGGGCTAGGTAGACCTGGCTTCTATCTCAGGGCAGGCAAACTGAAGCAGTTGCAGCAATCACTAGGCGACAAGCGACACCAGAATCTAGGCGCTACTCCACTGCTCAACGAGGTGCAGCAAGCCCAACTATGGCAATCGCTGCAAGGGCAATCGCTGCAAGCACAATCCGCTGATAGAGACGTGTGGAATGGTTCCAAGGTGGCTTAATGGATGAGCGATCTGTTAAGCACTCCTATCCATCCCCAACTCACCATCAAACCTCTTGCATGAATGCTGTTTTGAGGTCATAAATTGAGGTCATAAATTGAGGTCATAAATTGTTTTGAGGGCATAAATTGTAGCAGACTGATACCGCGCCACGATTCACACAAGAAGTCTATCCTTTGGCCGACCAGTGCGCCACGAGGCGATCGCCCCTTTCCGCATCAAACCAGTGCAAATGCTCCGGCGGTAAAGACAACGCAATTTCTTCTGAACTCCACGCCGCATCCATCGGCAGCAGGGCCCGCAGCGTGCGATCGTTTGCGCCGGGAATGCGGACGCTGACGAGATTGTTCATACCCAGGTGTTCGGTGAGAAAGACGCTACCTCGAATCGATACCGGATCGCCCGGTTGCGCCAGCCGCACTTGCTCTGGGCGAATGCCAAGGGTGACGGTGGAGAGAGACTTGAGGCGATCGGGCAGGGGAATTTTGGCATCGTTGAGCAGGGCAAACCCATTTTCGCAAGTGAGGTCGAACAGGTTCATTTGGGGACTGCCGACAAAGCCTGCGACAAAGCGGTTTGCCGGATGGCTGTAGATTTCGGCGGGCGGGGCGAGTTGTTGGAGTTCGCCGTTGTTCAGCACGGCAACTTTGGTTGAGAGGGTCATCGCTTCGGTTTGGTCGTGGGTGACGTAGACCACAGGAGCCTGCTGCGCGGCAAAAAGCTGCTTTAGGTCTGCCCGCACCTGCTCGCGCAGCAGGGCATCCAGGTTGCTCAGCGGCTCATCCAGCAAAAACACCTCCGGCTGCCGCACCAACGCCCGACCCAGCGCCACCCGCTGCCGCTGTCCGCCCGAAAGCTGGCCGGGCTTGCGGTCTAGCAAATTGCCCAACCCCAGCACCTCGGACGCAGACGCGACCCGCTGCCGAATTTCTTCCGGCGGAACCCGCCGCAGCTTTAGCCCCGACGCGATGTTGTCGAACACTGACAGGTGCGGATACAGGGCGTAGCTCTGGAACACCATCGCGATGTTGCGATCGCCCGGTGGAATGTTGGTGACGGGGCGATCGCCAATCACCACCTCGCCCCGCGTCGGCTGCTCCAACCCCGCAATTATCCGCAAAATCGTAGACTTGCCGCACCCCGACGGCCCCAGCAGCGTCAGAAATTCGCCATCTCCCACCGACAGACTCAGATCTTTCACAGGCACCACGCTGGCGCTGTAGGTTTTGTTGAGGTGTTGCAGTTCAAGCTTAGACATGGGAATTAGGGATCAGGTGCCAGGGAAATCAGGGACGCTTGACTAACCCTTCACTGCGCCAGAGGTTAGCCCTTGCACGATGCGGCGCTGGAAGAGGAGGACCAGCACAATCAGCGGCAGCGTGCCGACGACGGTGGCGGCGGCGAGGGGGCCGTAAGGCACCTCAAAGATGCTGGTGCCGCCGATTTGGGCAGCGGCGACCGGGACGGTTTTCATCGACTCGCGGGTGATGAAGGTGAGGGCAAAGATGAACTCGTTCCAGGCGAAGATGAACGCCAGAATGCCCGTGGTAACGAGGGCGGGAGCGGTCAGCGGCAGCAAGATTTGGGTGAGCATTTGCCCGGTGTTGTAGCCATCGACCTTGGCGGAATCTTCCAGGTCGCGGGGGAGCTGCTGAAAGAAACTCCGCATCACCAGGATGGTAAGGGGCAGGTTGATGGCAGTGTAGGGAATGATCAGCGCCAGGTAATTGTTGCCCAAACCCGCCGCCCGCACCAGTTCCAGCAGTCCCAAAAACAGCAGGATGTAGGGAAACAGCGTGACGATCAGGATCAGCGAGAGCAGCAGGTTTTCGCCAGGGAGCTTGAGCCTGGCCAGAGCGTAGGCGGCGGGTGTGCCGATTGCCAGACACAGCACCGTCGAGATCACCGCGATGAACAGGCTGTTCAGCATATAGGACAGAAACGGGCGGCGGCTGAAGAGTTCCGCATAGTGCTGGAGCGTGAAGCGGGTGGGAAAGTAGACATTGGGCACGGCGGAAATGTCGGCGTTGGTTTTGATTGAAGTCAGCACCTGCCATAAGATCGGCGCGAGGCTGAGGACGACGACGAGGGCGATCGCCCCCACCCTGCCCACCTGTCGCCACGAAATCTGGTTGCCCTGAGGTTCGGTCGAAATCGGCTGAGTCGTCATCGCGTTTCTCCGGTAGCGCTGCGGGCTTTGGACAGGAGGAACGTGGCGATCGCCACCACCGCCACCAGCAGCAAAAACGTCACCACCACCAGCGCCGCGCCATAGCCAAAGTCGAGATAGCGCATCACCGTGGCATAAATATAGACGGACACGGTTTCCGTTGCGCCCGCCGGCCCGCCGCCCGTCATCACCTGCACTAGGTCAAAAATGCCAAACGCCTGGGCAAAGCGAAACAGCGCCGCAATCACAATCTGGGGCATCAGCAGCGGCAGCGTAATCCGGCGGAAACTCTGCCAGCGATTTGCTCCGTCTATCGCGTGGGCTTCGTACAGATCTTGCGGGATGGACTGCAACCCTGCCAGCAGCAAAATCGCTACAAAGGAGGTCGTCTTCCACACGTCCGCCGCGATCAGCGCCAGCATCGCCAGCGTCGGGTCGCCCAGCCAGTTCACGCCCGATCGCAAAATACCCAGCCGCATCAGGATGTCATTCCACACGCCGTACTGGTCGTTGAAAATCCACACCCAGCCCAGCGCAATTAGCGCCGTCGGCAGCGCCCAGGGCAAAATGGCGATCGTCCGCACCCAGCCGCGCCCGCGAAATGCCTGATTTAGCACCAGCGCCATGCCCATGCCCAAAATTAGCTCCAGCGTCAGCGACGCCAGCGTAAACACCGTTGTATTCCCCAGGCTTTGCCAGAAGCGCCCATCGGTTGTCATCCGGCCCAGGTTCTCGAAGCCCGAAAACACCGGCTGTAGCTCCGTCCCCAAATTTTGCGTGTATAGGCTCAGCCAAAACGCCCGCAGAATCGGATAGGCATACACCACCGCCAGCAGCAGCAGCGCCGGAGCCACCAGCAGCCAGCCCGTGCGGCGATTCCCGTAGGGATCGCTTCGCGAATCGCGTTGTTGGAGCGTGGGTTGGGCCATGGGTTCCAGCAAGAGAGAAAAAGCGAGTGAGAGGTGGGGTGAATTTTGGGTTTTGGATTTTGGAGTGTCTGGGTTTCAATGAAAACTGGCGGCGTTTTCTCTCCCGATTCCCCCTCTTTCTATCACGTTCCTAACAGCCGCCGCGTCTCTGCTGCGGCCGCCCGCATCGCTTCCTCCGGCGAGCTGCGGCCGGTGATGGCGGCGCTGAGGTAGCGCTGGAGGATGTCGGAGGCTTGGGCGTATTGGCCAATGGGCGGGCGCAGGACAGTGGCATCGAGGACAGGCAGCAGGGCGGGATAGTGGCTGAACTTTTCGACAATGGCGGGATCGGTGAAGAGCGATCGCCTTGTAGGCACGTAGCTACTTTCCAGAATGAACTGGCGCTGGGCATCGGTGCTGGTGAAAAACTCGATAACGCGCCAGGCTTCATCAGGATGGCGGCTGGTCTTGGAGATGCCGAAGCCCCAGCCGCCCTGACATGCGCCGCTGCCAAAGCCGGGGGCGTGAACCATCGGCTTGATGCCGAACTTGTCTTTGATTAGCGAATCTTCGGTATTGCTCAGCGCCCAGGCGTAGGGCCAGCTTCGCATAAACACCGTGTTGCCGCTCTGGAACAGGCGCAGGGCTTCGTTTTCCTGGTAGGTCGTCACGCCAGCGGGCGAGATGCCTTCATCAATGGTGCGCTTGAGGAATTCCGCAGCGGCGATCGCCCCCGGAGCATCCAGCCCCACTTCCCGCGTGTCGGGGTTCACCCAAAACGCGCCGAAGCCCTCCAGAATTTCCACAAACATCGCCGCCAGCCCTTCATACTGCCGCCCCTGCCAGACATAGCCCCAGTCCGCCAGACCGGCCTGTTTTGCGGCGCGGGAAATCTCCAACAGTTCATCAAACGTGTTGGGCGGCTGTACCCCAAGCTGTTCCAAAATGTCCGTGCGGTAATACAGCATTCCCGCATCGGAGCGTAGCGGAATGCGATATAGCCCGTCACGGTAGCGGCCGCCGTCTATGTCGGTGGTTAGAAAATCGCTCAGGTCGCTCTGGGCAGCGCGATCGCTCAAGTCTAGGAGCCAGCCCGCCGCCGCAAACTTGGGCACCCAGACGATATCCATATACACCAAGTCATAGGGCGAGTCACCCAGCAAAAACGACGAGGTGTAGAGATCTTCGACTAGGTTCGTGGCGTTGGGTCCCTCGATCACGTCGAGCTTGATGTCGGGATTTTGCGCCTCAAACTCGCGGATCAGCGTCGCCCACTGCGCCCCCTCTAGCGCCTGAATCAGCACCGAAACGCGGGTCGGCTGCTGTGTCCACGCGGCTTGGCCCACCGCCAGCAGTCCGATGCACAGCGCTATGGTCAGCAGCCCCGACCAGCGGTTTCTGGCAAGTCGAGCGGCGAAAAAGGCTCCAACGCAAGAGAGCGATCGCCAAAACCCATCCATCACGGTGCCCACAAATCACAACATTGCCGCCCTGCAAGGAAAAACCGGGGCTGCGTTCGTTCCCTTTCAAGAAACCACAGGATTGGGGCGATCGCCCTTGAAAAGCTCAGATTTGAAACGAAACTTAAGGGACTTGGGAGGGATAAAGGGTTGGAAATGAGATGCTAGTCTCGATTTTATATATCTTTATTTTATATATCTTTTTTCATATATCTTTATAGACCGAAGTTTTCCTGGCATTTTTTTAGCTCAGGAGGGCTTCTGGACAATCTTGACCAATCCCCCGCGCTCTTGCTCAATGCCCTACGCGATCGACTTTGGCACCAGCAACACCGTCATTGCCCGTTGGAACGCCGCCACACAGCAGCCCGAAACCCTGACGCTCGGTACGCTCTCGCTGCAACAGGCAGATAATCCGCCGCTAGTGCCGAGTCTGCTGTATGTGGAAGATGCGGCGACGGGGAAGGTGCTGGCAGGGCAGACCGTGCGCGATCGCGGCTTGGATCTGTCGCGTGATCCTCGATTTTTTCGCAACTTCAAGCGCGGCATAGGCGCAGACATTCAAGGCTTTTTGCCTGATTTAGATGGGTGCAGCGTCAGCTTTGAGCAGGTCGGCGAGTGGTTTTTGGCGCAGTTGATTGGGCAACTTCAGCAGGCCGAGCCTGACCTAGAAACGCTGGTGTTTACCGTGCCTGTGGATAGTTTTGAAGCCTATCGGCTATGGCTGGCGCGGGCCTGTGAGTCCCTGAACGTGCAGCAGGTGCGAATGCTGGACGAGCCGACAGCGGCAGCGCTGGGCTATGGGCTGGCGGGCGGCAGCACGCTGCTGGTGGTAGATTTTGGCGGTGGCACGCTGGATCTGTCGCTGGTGCGCTTAGAGAAATCGCCCAGTGGCACGAAGCCCCTCGGTACTCTGCTGAAGTGGGGACAAAAGACGCTGACGGAATCGGGACAAAGGTCCAAAACCGCCCGCGTGCTGGCGAAGGCTGGACAAAACTTGGGCGGAGCCGACATTGACAACTGGCTGGCAGATCACTTCGCCGCAGAGCAAGGTCTACCTGTTTCCTCGCTGACGCTGCGGCTGGCGGAACGGCTGAAGATTCAGCTTTCGGAACGTCTCGATGCCACCGAAGCTTACTTCAACGATGAAACGCTGGAAAGCTTTGAACTGCGCCTCAGCCGCGATCGCCTCCAAGACATTCTGCAAGCCAACGGCTTTTTTGACCGCCTGGACGAATCGATGAGCCAGGTGCTTCAGCAGGCGCGGCGCGAGGGGCTGGAAAGCGGCGACATCGACGCAGTGCTGCTGGTGGGCGGCACGGCCCAGATTCCCGCCGTGCAGACTTGGGTGCGGCAATATTTCCCGGCTGGCAAGATCCGCGCTGAGAAACCCTTTGAGGCGATCGCCCACGGTGCGCTGCAAGTCGCACAAGGTATCGAGGTGAAAGATTACCTCTATCACAGCTACGGCGTGCGCTATTGGGATCGGCGCAACCGCCGCCACGGCTGGCATCCCATCATCCGCGAAGGACAGCCCTACCCCATGGAAAAGCCCGTCGAGCTAACCCTCGGCGCATCGATGGACAATCAGCCCAGCATCGAGCTAATCATCGGCGAACTGGGCGCAGACACCACCACGACGGAGGTGTTCTTTGAGGGCGATCGCCTAGTCACCCGCGTCACCGGCGGCACTGCCCAGGTGAAGCCGCTAAACGACACCGACCGCGCCCGCACCATTGCCCGCCTCGACCCGCCCGGCTCCCCCGGCAGCGATCGCATCAAGGTGCAGTTTTGGGTAGATGGCGATCGCTTCCTCCGCATCACCGTGGAAGACTTGCTCGCCAATCGCACCCTCACCGAAAATCAGGCCGTCGTCCAGTTGAGCTAGAGAATTTTCGATATCTATTCCACATCTGACCGGGGATGCTCTGGCTCTCCCATCAGGTATGGCTCGAATTCCAGGCTCAGTGAACTTTTAGTGGTAGGAGGGGCGATCGCCTGCTCTGATTCGACCGATGGGATTGAAACTAGCTGCTGAAGGAATTCAATGCTTTTTAAGGAAGAACGACAGCCACCTAAGAGGATGTTCAAGAGGTTAGGTTTAAGGGCTGAGACTCTATTTTCCGTCTAGTCATCAATGCTGAAACCTCGATTTCTTGGTTCTCCCGGAAGTTTAGTGATAAGCCTCGCTTATCACCAAACCAAAATCACTATCCTGAGGGTTTTGTTTTCGGTGAAAGAGTAGCGTTAGTTACTCTTTCACCGAAAAGCCGGAAGAACCGATTTCTTTATTGAACGTTACCTTTTTCAGACGTTCTCTAAAACTCCTGAGGACAAAGTATGTTGCAGGGTGAAGATTTTGCCAAAGGGAGTCAGAATAGATGTCGTTTTAAGCCGCTTCCGACTACCCTATCTTTATAAAGAATTAGATATTCCACCTGCGATCGCCCAATGGATGACAGCAAAGCGTTGTTTGATTACTGGCATGGTCGAGTTCAATTGAGAAATCATGAACTCATTGCCGCCTCTGAACACATCCAAACCCAAACACTACGCCACGAATGCACGAATTATGACGAACTTCGGCGAAGCCCCGGAGTTCAGCAACTAGATGAGCCAGAACGCAGTAAAGTCATTGCGATCATCAAGTACGAATGTACAGCTCAGGTTTTACAACGTCGCGCAGGCTATCTCCGTAATCGAGCGCTTGAATTGGAGAAAGCCTCCTACGAACAGGATCAGCAGAAGACTAGGCTTTTAGCCTTAATTAAGGCATTTCAAGAGAAGCTATTTGGCAAGGATAAAGAAATTAAGCGCCTAGAAACCCGAATTGCATCGCTAGCTGCCGAAAATGAAGCTCTCCGGACTGAAGCAGAGAATGGCAAGGCAGAGTCAGAGTTGCGTATCGAGTTAGAACAACTGAGAAAGCGATATGAAGCCGTCGAGAAGCGCAGACAGGAGTTAGCTCAAAACAATAAGAGCTTGGGGGGTAGAGTTGCCCACACCAAACGATATAAACAGCAACGGGATGAAGCAAAAGCTTTAGTAGAACAACAACAAACTCAAATCGCTACTTTAACTCAGGAGAATCAGCACCTCCGCAGAGAAAACGAACGGCTTCAACAAGAGTTAAAGCAACTACAGAACTAGAAAGCCTACGTTTTTAGGGATTTGGTGCAATCATGAAACTTCAGGAGCTAAAGGCTAAAGTCTATGAGTTGGCAGAGGTTACTACGACTCAGCAACTCAAGGCGAAATACGAGGAAATTAAGACGTTAGATATGCGTCGAAAAGCCTCGTGGGAAAAAGCTCTCACTATTATTCAGAATCAACAAAGTGAGTTTGAGGCTTGGTTAAATAGCCCGCCGGATGAATATAAAGACTTATTTTCAGAAATCAAAGATGTTTCACAGAAATACAATCAGAAGTCGGCGAAGACAAAGCAACTAGCGCAGGAAGTGCTTTTGATGGCAAACAGTCTTGAGGCTTTAGCTGATGAGTGTCAAGACGAAGCAGCCCAACTAGAGCGCGACGTAAAAGTATCAAGGCGGGTCAGAAAACAAGCTGAATTGAACTGACAGTTTTGAGGGGGCAGCCCTGATTGACAGACAAAACTCCTGCAACCTTGATCCCCTCGTAGTGGTTTGACAGGGCTAATTTGACAGGGCTAGGGCTTACGCAGTTGGACTATTTCTCGCGGGTGCAGCCCGCGAGAAATAGTGCCGAAATCCAAAAAATTCATCAAAATTCATCGCAGGTGCGTAAGTCCTGAAGTCTATTGGTCGCCTCACCTACGCCACCACCTCAAAGCGGGAAAAACCCGAAGGAACCGGAATCTACAACCCGTTTCAGCAGCCGAGC